>SLJS01000013.1 GCA_007135015.1 Alcanivorax sp.
AGCCCGGGGACTGATCCACCCGGTACCCGGCTCGAAGCCGGAACGCCTGCTCGCCGGCCCTGCTCCGTAATCACCACCGGCGGGGAGGCGAGTGATACAACGCATCACACAGCTGTTTCCGCTCTGGGCGGTGCTGTTTTCCCTGTTCGCCTTTTTCCTTCCCGCGCCGCTGGCGCAGCTCGGCGACTGGATCGTGCCGCTGCTGATGCTGATCATGTTCGGCATGGGCATGACGCTCACCGGCGAGGATTTTCGCCGGGTAGGCCGCCAGCCGCTGCTGATTGCCGTGGGAACCGGGCTGCAGTTTCTGATCATGCCGCTGGCCGCACTGCTGGTGGCCTGGCTGCTGGCGCCGACGCCGGAAATCCTGATCGGCCTGGTCATCGTGGGTGCCTGCCCCGGCGGCACCGCCTCCAACGTGATCTGTTATCTGGCCCGGGCGGATGTGGCCTTGTCCATTTCCATCACCATGGTTTCCACCCTGGTGGCGGTAGTGGCCACGCCCTTTCTGGTCTGGTTCTACCTGGGCGAGACCATTCCGGTGCCCGTCGTCGACATGCTGGTCAGCCTGGTGCAGATCGTGCTGGTCCCGGTCACCGCCGGCACCCTGCTCAACTCGTTTTTCCATGCACGGCTGACTCCCGTGCGTCAGGTATTTCCGCTGGTGTCGGTGCTGGCCATTGTGTTCGTCATCGGCATCATTGTCGCCGCCAACCGGGACAGCATTGTCGCCGGAGGGCTGCTGGTCATGCTCGCGGTGATGCTGCACAACGCCATGGGCCTTGGGCTGGGCTACTCCGCCGCCCGCCTGCTTCGCCTGGACCGGCGCCGGGCGCGCACACTGGCCATCGAGGTGGGCATGCAGAACTCCGGGCTCGGCGTGGCACTGGCCACACAGCACTTTTCCGCCGCGGCGGCCCTGCCGGGCGCGCTATTCAGCATCTGGCACAACCTTTCCGGATCCTTTCTGGCCTGGTGGTGGGCCACCGGCAAGCAGGAATGATTCAGTCGTTGTAACACTGACCCGCGCCCGCTCATCGTTGTTTCAGAAGTCTGTTCAGCTGCCCGATACAGGGAAGGACCGCCATGTTTCACTTTCCGGGACGGTGTCTGGCACATTACCTTTCGAAACCGCGGGAAGGCTATGCCACGGGGGCGACCGTGGACCTGGAGCGGCTCTCGGCCACACTGCGCCCGGGCGATGTCCTGCTCGTGGAAGGCACCAGCCGTTTCAGTGAAGCCATCAAGTATCTGACCCAGTCCACCTGGTCCCATGCGGCGCTGTATGTGGGGGATGCCCTGCTGGATCATCCCGGCGTGGGCAATGGTCCCCACATGCTTGTCGAAGCGGACATCAACGAAGGCGTGCGCGCCATACCACTGGAATTCTACGCCGATTCCCATACCCGGATATCCCGTCCCGTCGGGCTGGGAGAGGAAGAAATCAACGCGGTAATCGCCTACGCCGCCAATCGGCTCGGCTATCAGTATGATGTGCGCAACATTGTGGATCTCGCACGCTACCTGATCCAGAAACCGCCCGTTCCCGGCCGCTACCGCCGACAACTGGTGGCACTGGGAAGCGGCGACCCCACCCGGGGCATCTGTTCCTCACTGATCGCCCAGGCCTTTCAATCCGTGCACTACCCGATCCTTCCCGATACAGAAACCATCTGCGTGGACGAGCAGCAGTGCCGGGAGGTCCACCGGATTCGCCACCACAGCCTGTTTGTGCCCCGCGACTTCGATATCTCTCCCTACTTCCAGATCATGAAGGCCAGTATCGAGCAGGGTTTTGACCACCGCCGCCTGGAATGGAGCGACGAGACTCCGCGACCGGCAAGGGAAAGCGCGGTTTCCTGATGCCGTCAGACCCCGACTGAGCGTGCCGGAAACGCTTCTCCGGGCAAGCACCATGCATCCAGCAGACCGTCCTGCGGGACCTTCCGTCGGAGGGCAGATATACTGTGCCCGGCCCGATCATTTCATGCGGGCGGACGAGGAGAGAAGGAATGAAGATCTGGGTGGATGCCGATGCCTGCCCCGTGGTGATCCGGGAGATTCTCTTCCGGGCGGCGGAACGCACGGGCGTGGAGCTGACGCTGGTGGCCAACCAGCCGATCCGCATACCGCGCTCGCCCCGGATCAGCATGATGCAGGTGCCTTCCGGCTTCGATGTGGCCGACAACGAGATCGTCCGGTTGCTGGAGGCCGGAGACCTGGTTATCACCGGAGACATTCCGCTGGCTGCCGAAGCCATCGAAAAAGGCGGCCACGCCCTGAATCCGCGAGGCGAGTGGTATACGCCGGAAAGCATTCGCCAGCGGCTCAACATGCGTGATTTCATGGATACCCTGCGGGCCAGCGGCGTGGATACCGGTGGCCCCGCGGCACCGGGGCAGCGCGAGCGCCAGGACTTCGCCAATCATCTGGACCGCTTTCTCGCGAAGAACGCGCCCCGCGGATAAGGAGCCCGGACATGGCCCATTACCGGATTCACCCGGATCTCACCGGCCTCGCCGCCTGGCTGCTGCTGTGCTTCGCCGCCGCCGGAATCGGGGGCATGGGCTCGGCCGGCGCGGCGGAGTTCTATGGCCAGCTGCGCCAACCCGTCTGGGCTCCGCCCGCCTGGCTTTTCGCTCCGGTATGGACGGTGTTGTACGCCATGATGGGAGTGTCCGCCTGGCTCGTCTGGCGTGCACAACGCCCCGGACTTTTCAGCACTGCCCTTTTCCTGTTCGTCGTGCAGCTGGCCGTCAATGCGCTCTGGAGCTGGATCTTCTTTGTCTGGAATCAGGGGGCTTTGTCGCTGGCCTGGATTGCCGGGCTCTGGCTTCTGGTGGTGGGTACCATCGTCGCGTTCCATCGGGTTCATCGGCCCGCAGCATGGATGCTGGCGCCCTATCTGCTCTGGATCAGTTATGCGCTCCTGCTCACCGCCGCATTATGGCTGATGAACCCGGAGTTTCTGTGATTCCGGGCCGTTGATCGCGAGCAACGCTTCCGCTGCACCGCGGTGGCATGATTGAATGAAACCGGTTCTGGACAATGGAGGCCCCCTGACCATGATCCCCGCTAAAGATGCCCTGGAGAAACTCCGGGAAGGAAATCGCCGTTTCGTTTCCGGCAAGCCACAATACGATGCTCACAACAGCCCGCAGCGTCGTGGCGAGCTGGTGGCCGGGCAGAAGCCCTTTGCCATCATCCTGGGCTGCTCGGATTCACGGGTACCGGCCGAAGTCATCTTTGATCAGGGTCTCGGGGATCTTTTTGTCGTCCGGGTGGCCGGCAATATCGTGGGACCAACACTGGAGGGCAGCGTGGAGTTTGCTGCAAGCCAGTTCGGGACCCGTCTGGTGGTGGTGCTCGGCCACTCGTGCTGCGGCGCGGTGGCGGCGACACTCCAGCAGCTTGCCGCTCAGCAGGAGGGAGAGGCCCCCTCGCCCAACATCGGCGCGATCGTCAGTGCGATCCGGCCCGCCGTGGCACCGCTGGTGGAAGACAACCCGGGTCGGGACAGCAACGAACTGATGGCTCAGGCCGTTCGGGAAAACGTCCGCGCCTCGGCAAGACAGCTTCGCGAAGGCTCACACGTTCTGAAGGATCTGCTTCACAACGACGGTCTTGTGGTGGTGGGCGCGGAGTACTCGCTGGAAACCGGCGAAGTGGATTTCTTCGACGCGGTGCCGTAAGGGCGACACGAATACCGCCGGCATGATGAGAAAAGGTTCCACCCACGGCTCCGGTTTACCGCTACACTGTGCGACGAGTCCTGACCGGGGAGAATCCATGACGGCTGACCGGAACATCCCTCGCTGGCGTAGCGGCACGCTGGTGACGATGTTTCTGCTGATGCCGGTCACAGACCTGCGGGCGCTACCGCAGTCGGTCGTACTCGAGTACGAGAACGATGTCATCGTCGGCGAGGACCGCTGGTACACCAACGGTGTGCGCGCCTCCTGGGTGGTGCCCGCCTCGGGTCGCTTCCACGATTTCGTCATTGATCTGGGCGATCAGGCCGGATTGCTGAAGCCGGACTCCGAACTGTCCTACGGCTTCTCGGCGGGTCAGAACATGTACACACCCCGGGACATTACGGACCCGGACCCGCCCGAAGGCAACCGCCCCTATGCGGGCTGGCTGTATTTTTCCACCGGCGTGGGCGAAACACACCGCGGCGGCCTGCGTCGGCTGCTGCTCACCCTGGGCGCCGTGGGGCCTGCCTCGCTGGGCGAACGCACCCAGAAGGAAGTGCACCGCGCACTGGATACGGATATGCCGAGAGGCTGGGATACCCAGCTGGGTAACGAGGTCACGGCCATGCTCAGCTTTGAAAGACTCTGGCGAGTCTGGCAGGCCGACGGAAACGATGGCTGGGGCACGGACCTTTCGACCCACGCCGGGGCGACCCTGGGCACGCCCTACACCCTGGCGGGCACGGGCCTGACGGTGCGCGCCGGCCATCATATGCCGAAGGACTTTTCGCCGCCGCGAATCCAGCCGGCCTTTCCCGGCTCGCTCCAGTTTCGACCCGCCGAACGCTGGGGCTGGTACTTCTTTTTCGGCGTGGACGGCCAGGGCCGGGCCCATGACACCTTTCTTGACGGCAATACCTTCCGCGACAGCCGCAGCGTCGCGCGCAACCCCTGGGTCGGAGAACTCATGGCCGGACTGGCCCTCGCCTGGCGCGACCTGCGCATCAGTCACACCTTCACCCACCGCACACGGGAATTCCAAGGGCAGGACGAAGCCCAGCGCTTCGGTGCCTTCAGTCTTACCCTGCAGTGGTAGACTCCCCCGTTACAGAAGATTCCCGGAGAAAGTCATGCACGGATATCTGTCGAGTTTTGCTCTCCTTGCCGCCGCTGCATTGCTCGCGACAGGTTGCAACCCGCTTGAGGAGCCTCGCGAGGCCCCTCTGGCACAGCTTGTCGCGCTGCAGGACGACCATGACGGACGCACCGTCATTACCGAGGGGGAGGTAAAGACCTTCGAGGAACCGCGCCATTACTGGATCGAGGACGACCGGCTCAATCGCGTGGGGCTGGTGCCCGACGAAGCGGCCCGGGAGCACCTGGGCCAGCGGGTGCGGATTACCGGCCGGTTTCATTATTCCGCGGAGACCGGTCGGCGGATCGAGGTGGAGGAGATCTCTGCCCTGCCTTCCGACGAATGAACCCGGCCGACAACCGGATCCTTGCTCACCGCAACCGCTGGCCAGCTACAATGACCTTTAACCCGTTATCCGCGGAACCCCGCCATGCAGGACGATGACAACCGCCAACCGGCCCGATGGATACTGCCCGTGGCGGTGCTTGCCGTCTGTGCCGCATCGGTGACCTTTACCTTCTGGCTTTTCACCACGTCCGGAAAGGCCTTTTTCGGGGAAGAGCCGGTTCGCCTTGTAACCTTCGAGGTGCCGGAAGAGCTGCCCCGGCAGCGGGAGGCGGACGGCAGCCTGCGCATGGTGCACTTCTGGGATCCGGACTGCCCCTGCGAGCCGGCCAACCGCATTCATCTGGAAACGCTGGTACGCAACTGGAGCTCTCGTGAGCTGACGCTGGAGGTGGTGCCCATTGCCGGCGCAAGGCGCCCGGAGGAATTTCGCGCGGGGGTGCTCAACCGTGCCCAGTGGTCCGAAGAAGGGCCGTTCAACCGCGTGGAGGTGCCCGCCAGCCCCTCGGTGGCCGTCTATGACCGCGAGGGCACGCTGCGCTATTTCGGCCCCTACAGTACCGGCGGATTCTGCTCTCCGGACGGCAGCGGGCTGGTCGAGCCGGTGCTCCGGGCCCTGGACGCGGGCGAGCCCGTCCATCGCGAGGCGCTTTCGGTGCTGGGCTGCTACTGCAAAACGGATCCCCGGTAACCCCTCTTGCCCCCTTTTTCCTTGCCCCTTGCCCCTTGCCCCTTGTTTCTTGTTTCTTTCAAAAGGGCCGGGTAAACGCCAGGAAGAAAATCCCCGCCAGCTGTGCCAGTGCCGCCGCGGCCGCAATGGCACGCGACCGGGCAGTGCCCTGAACATCCAGCGCCAGCTTCCCGGCCATGATATAGCCCAGCAGCAGCAGTATCTTCAGGGTCAGCCAGTGATGCACCAGCGGCATCCATCCGGTAACGATCACCAGACCGATGCCCGCCAGCAACAGGACGGTGTCATTGAGGTGGGGAACCCAGCGCAACGGCGTATTGCGCCATCGCGTATTGCCCCATGCATCCAGAGCCAGGCGTGTCACGAACAGCACGGAGGTGATTGCCGCCGTGGCGATGTGGACATTGCGTAACAGCGGATACCATTCCATTTCGTATAGCCCCCCGTTGCAGGGAGACGAACCTTAGCAGAGGCGCCACATCGGCGGAAGTTGGCACCCGACGTTTCCCTTCACCGGCATGCCCGGGATGTGTCGCACCAGCGGGCATGCTATCTTCCCCGTCCCCTTACTGCCATTTCCAGTGAAACCATCGCGACGGGAGAAACGGCCGATGCGACTGACCTTCCATACGGATTACGCACTGCGAATGCTCATTTTCCTGGCGTTGCGGGAAGGCGAGCAAACGACGATCCGTGAGATCGCCGAGGCCTACGGCATCTCCCGCAATCACCTGATGAAAGTGGCGCACAAGCTGCAGCAGCAGGGATACCTGCACACCACCCGGGGCCGGGGCGGCGGTCTCAGCCTCGCCCGGCCTGCGCAAGACATCCGCCTGGGCAGACTGGTGAAAGCCATGGAGCCCGACCTGGCGCTGGCCGAATGCTTTGGCCCCGACAACCAGTGCGTGATCACCCCCCACTGCCGGCTCAAGGGCGTGCTCGGCAAGGCCCTGAAGAGCTTTCTGGACACCCTGGACGAGCATACGCTGGCCGAACTGACTGGCCGTGGTGCACGGGCCCTGAAAAGGGATCTGGGGCTCATACCAGTGCGGACGGCCTGACCCGGGACGCTGGCCCGGATGTGCGCTCTGTCCGCTTCCCGCAAGGATGTTTTCGTGCACAATGGGTCTCACGCTGCCTGAAACCGACAACAAGGACTACAAACATGGCACTCAGGCTGATCTCCCTGTTGGGCATTGTGCTCCTTGCCGGCTGTAATCTGCTGGAAGAACAGGACTCCGACATCCAGGCGGATGTGGCCACCTATGAAGGGATACTGCCGGGCATGCAGTGCGACCGGGCCCGGGTGCAACTGACCCTGGACAGCCGCGACTTTCACTACCAGTGGCAGGAGACTCCCCTGGACGAAGACGGCTGCGGCGAGGCGCTGGAAACCCGCGGGCGCTGGACCATCGAACAGGCACGCGACAATCCCGAGGCGGTGCTCTATCAGCTCGACCCGGGCCGCGACAGTGGGCCACGGAACTTCCTGCGCATCGATGCGCGGCAGATCAAGATGGTGGATGAACACGGCGAGGAGTTCTGGCGCCCCTACAACCTGATCCTGGAGCGCAAGGCGGAGAAGCTGCCCGCCGATGACCCGTTCTGAGGGCCAAATGAGAATTACTTGCATCTAGAGAGCCCCTGCCCTACTATCCTGCTCCCGTTTTCTCTTTCGCGGAGCACCCATGTCCCTGCCCAGTATCGCGATGCCCGGATGGTTCGCCGCCGGCGGCCCCGCCATGGTCCTGCTGGCCATTCTCTCGGTGATCTCCCTGGCCGTACTGCTCGCCAAGATCACCCAGTTTCTGCGCCTGCGGCCGCTTTCCTCCCCCGGCAGCGACCGTGCCCTGGACGCGCTGGAAGGGGGCCGGCTGGCAGATGCCCGCGCCGCCCTCACCAACGCTCGCTCACCCATTGACCAGGTGCTTGCCGCGGCGCTTGCGCTGCCTCCACGGCCGGCCACGGCAAGCTGGCAGGAGGAAGTGTTGCGCCAGGCGCGGGCGAGACTCGAGCCCCTGCGCAACGGGCTGCGGGTGCTGGAGGTGGTAGGCACCCTGGCACCGCTGATCGGATTGCTGGGCACGGTTTTCGGGATGATCGGCGCCTTTCAGGCGCTGGAGCAGACCGGCAGCCAGGTGGACCCGGCGGCCCTGTCCGGCGGCATCTGGGAGGCGCTGCTGACCACCGCCGCCGGACTGGTGGTGGCAGTCCCGGTGCTGGCCGCCTTCCATGGCTGCGACCGGCTGGTGGAGCAGTGCCGCCACCGCATGGAAGACCGCCTGGCGCGACTGCGGGTACTGCTGGCCGGCAACGGTTTCAGCACCGAGGAAGAGGTGGCCCCCGGCACGGAAGCCCATGCATATTGAACGCGAACAGCACCGCTCTCCCTCGCCGGGCCTGACACCGCTGATCGACGTGGTGTTCATCCTGCTGGTGTTCTTCATGCTCGCCACCCGCTTCGGCGAATGGCAGGACCTGCCAATACAGGTGAGCGAGGCGCGGGACATCGACGCCGGCGAACGCACCGTACACCGGATCCTGGTGCGGGCGGATCACCGTGTGGAATTCGATGGCGAAACGATCCCCGCCGAAGAACTCCCCCGGAAACTGCGTGACGCCGGCAAGCGTGACGCCCAGGTTCAGATCCGTGGCGACAACGACGCCAGCCTGCAGCAGGTGCTGGCCGTCACCGACCGGGTACGTGCCGCCGGCATTGTGGACGCACAGCTGGAGTTGCTGCCGTGATTCACGACCAGCTTGCACCGCCACCGGCCAGACGGCCGATCCTGGAGCCCGCCTTGCCGCTGATCAATGTGGTCTTCCTGTTGCTGATCTTTTTCATGATGGCGGGTCAGGTGGCCGAGGACCACGACGTGGACGCCCCGCGGAGTGAGGTCGCGGATGTGCGCGAGGATCCCGAACTGCGCACCCTGGTCCTGCATTACGACGGCTCACTGGATACCCGGACTGGGACCCTGCCCCCGGAGGAACTCGGTGACTGGTTTCGCCGGGAGCCGGAAGCCCCCCTGCGTCTGCTCGCCGACGGAAGCGTGCCGCTGGAACAGTTGCGGCCGGTACTCGCGGGGCTGCGTCAGGCCGGTGCTGACGAGGTCAGGGTGGTGACACGGAGGCCCGACTGATGCGCCGTGCCCTGTTGTGGATTCTGGCTTCCGTTGCACTTCACGCTCTGGTGCTGCTGCGCCTGCCGCCGGGCACCCTGGCCGGCGGTGAGCCGGAGCGCGCCACGGAACACAGCGTCACCCTGTCGCTGGCCGAGCCCCGGGAGGAGCCGCCGCAACCGGAAGAGGTCACCGAACCAGAGCCTGAACCGGAACCCGAACCGGAAGAGGCGGAAAGGGAACGGCTTGCCGAGGAGGTCGAGCCGGTCGAGGAGCCTGAACCTGAACCCGAACCGGAGCCCGAGCCGGAAGTCGAGCAACCTCTGGAGGACGTGGAGCCGCTCCACGCCGAACCCTCCGGCGAGGCCTCGCTGGAAGGCCCGGGCGCGGACCGCGAGGGCGATCACGACGACCGGCTGAACCGCTACCGCGGCGAGCTGCGTCGCGCCATCGAGCGCCACCGCGAGTATCCGTCCCAGGCCCGCCTGCGGGGCCACGAAGGCACGGTGACCCTCCGCTTTCGTGTCACCGAGCAGGGCCGCGCGGAAGACGTGACGGTGGTGGACAGCTCCGGAAGCCGGCTCCTCGACAGCGCCACCGAACGACTGCTGTACCGCCTGCGCCTGCCGGAACCACCGCCCGGCCTGGAGGTGGGGGAAATCACCGTACCGGTGAACTACTCGCTAAACGGCTGACCGGCTGCCGCAAAAACCTGCAGCCTGTCTCCGACCACCGACCACCGACAACCGACCACCAACGCGCCGAAGGCGCCCTATTCCCCCCAGCGGCCCACCA
>SLJS01000371.1 GCA_007135015.1 Alcanivorax sp.
CCCCGGGTGTCACGGATATGGGTGATGTGGAATTCCTGGAGCAGTTCTTCCAGGCGCTGTTCGCGCGCCCTGCGGTCCAGGTCCCTGCGGGTTTCCAGTATCGCCATGATGTTGTCGGCCACGGACAGGCGGCGGAAGATGCTCGCTTCCTGGGGCAGGTAGCCGATGCCCCGGCGGGCGCGGCCGTGCATGGGCAGCGTGGTGATGTTCTCGCCATTGATGCGGATATGGCCGCCATCCGGTGCCACCAGGCCCACGATCATGTAGAAGCAGGTGGTCTTGCCCGCCCCGTTCGGGCCCAGCAGCCCGACGATCTGGCCCGATTCCACTTCCAGGGAAACATCCTCGATGACCCGGTGGCCCTTGTAGCTCTTGGCCAGGTTGTGTGCGCTGAGCTGGCTCACTGCGTTGACTCCTCCCCCTCGCGCTGGCGACCCGGAATCACCATGCGTACCCGTTCCCCGTCGTCGCCGGAGGCCTCCACCCGGCGTGTGGCGAGATCGTATTCCACGCGGGAGCCGGTAAAGGTGCGCCCTTCATGCCGGATCCGGGCCTGCCCCAGCAGAAGGATATGCTGCTCGGGCACCCTGTAGACCATTTCGCGGGCACTGGCCTCCATGTCCGCGCCTTCGCGCAGCACCAGCGGCTCGCCGCGGGCCTCCACCCGCACCAGTTCGCCCTCTTCGTTGACGAAGACTTCCAGGTGCTCGGCGCTTAGGTGGCGCAGGCCCTGATGCAGCTCCACATTGCCCCGGTAGATGCCGCTGCCCTCGCTCTGGCTGAAGGTCGCCTCGTCCGCGTTGATGGTAATGGCGCCGGCTGGCGAGTCGGCCGGCGTCATGCCCGGCCAGCAAAGTGCCGCCAGCAGCAGGGCGCGGGGCAGGCCCCGGTGTGGCCTTTCAGGAGGACGGCGGTTCATAACGGCTTTCCACGGACTGTCGCAGTTCAAGATGCCCGGTGATCAGATCCGCTTCCAGTGAACCGGCACGGATGGTGCCGGAAGGATGGCGGATGACAACGCTGGAGGGCATCCACAGGATTTCGTCGGCTGGACGGTAGTGGACCTCCGAGGTTTCCACTTCCAGATGCTCGCGATGATGGCGTGCATGGACGTTTTCCACCAGCCGCACACGGCGGTTGTTGTCCTCCACATGGCCCCGGCGAGCGGTGATTTCCCAGAGCAGTTCCGGGTCGCGCAATTCCAGCAGGGGGCCGGTGACCTCCGTGCGTGAATCCCCGTCGAAATGCATGGCCTGTTGCGAGCGCAGGCGATAGCGCAACAGCCCGCTTTCGGAGAACGACTCGGCGGCGACGCCATCGAGAATCAGCGCCGGCGTTTCCGGTTGTTCCCCCGCGTCGGTGAGCCGGTCGCGCTCCTCCCACTGGTGCAGTGCCAGCAGGACCACCAGTCCGAGAAGGATGAGGCCGGCGGCGCTGAGCAGGACGTCGCGGTTCATGATTGCCTGTCCCGGGCATCCAGCAGCAGGTCGCAGATTTCGCGCACCGCGCCGGAGCCTCCCGGCGCCCGGGTGATCCGGTGCGCGGCCTGGCGGGCCTGCACATGGCCTCCGGGGACGGAAAACGACAGGCCGGCCCACTCCATGGCGGGCACATCGGGGACGTCGTCGCCGGCATAGCCCACCTGCTCGGCGTCCGTTTCCAGCTGCCCGGCCAGTTCCTGCAGGGCCTCGCCCTTGTCCTCGCGGCCCTGTATGACGTGTTCAATGCCGAGTTCGGCGGCCCGGCGCTTGACCATCGGCGAATCACGCCCCGTGATCAGCGCCACGGTCACGCCCGAGGCGGCAAGCATCTTGATGCCATGGCCGTCCAGGGTATGGAAGACCTTCATCTGTTCGCCGTCGGGTCCGTAGTAGAGCCGACCGTCGGTGAAGACGCCATCCACGTCGAACGCCATCAGCCTGAGCCGCCGGGCCCGGGCGCGCAGCGCGTTGCTGTCGATGGGTCGGCCCTGTGCCATTACACCACCCCCGCGCGCAGCAGGTCATGCATGTTGAGCGCGCCCACGGGCCGCTCGCCGTCCATGACCACCAGTGCATTGATCTTGCGTGTTTCCATGATCTGCAGGGCCTCGGCGGCCAGGTGGCCGAGCTGGATGACCACCGGGTTGCGGGTCATGACCCGGCCGATGGGCGTGTGGCGCAGGTCGGTTCCGTCCTGGTCGAGCACCCGCCGCAGGTCGCCGTCGGTGAAGATGCCCACCAGCCGGTGCTGTTCGTCCGCCACCGCGGTCATGCCCAGTCCCTTGCGGCTGACCTCCACCAGCGCCTCGCCCACCGGGGTTTGCTCCTCGACCAGGGGCAGCCGGGTGCCGCCGTGCATGATGTCGTCCACCCGCAGCAGCAGACGGCGGCCCAGGTTGCCTCCCGGGTGGGACATGGCAAAGTCCTCGGCGGTGAAGCCCCGCGCCTCGAGCAGGGCGATGGCCATGGCGTCGCCCATGGCCAGCGCCGCCGTGGTGCTGGTGGTCGGGGCCAGGTTGTGGGGGCAGGCCTCCTCGTCGACCCGAACCGGGACATGTACTTCGGCCATCCGGGCCAGGGTGGAGTCCGGACGCCCGGTGATGCTGACCAGGGGAGTTGCCTTGCGCTTTAGCACCGGCAGCAGGGCCAGGATCTCGGCGGTTTCACCGGAATTGGACAGGGCCAGGACCACGTCCTCGGGGGTGATCATCCCCAGATCCCCATGGGAGGCTTCCGCCGGATGAACGAAAAAGGCGGGGGTGCCGGTGCTGGCGAGGGTGGCCGCGATCTTGCCGCCGATATGACCGGATTTGCCCATGCCGGTTACGATGACCCGGCCGCGGCAGCCGAGCAGCAGCTCACAGGCGGCGTCAAAGTGCTCGTCCAGTGCCTCGATCAGGCCGGAGACGGCTTCCGACTCGATCTGCAGGGTGCGTCGGGCTGCCTGGCGAAAACTCTGGCTCATGGTGTCTCCCGCGGATGTCCGCCGCGATTATACAGGCTGCCGGGGCTACCGTAACCGTGGAACCTCTGACCCGGAACGGGTTCCAAGGTTCAGGGCATCCCGGGTGGACAGGCGGGGCGCCGGGGAGTAGAAAGCCTGAAAGACAAGGGGAGATCCGACAATGGTACCGTTTTTGCGATATGGCTCTCTGGTTCTGGCGTGGGCGCTGCTGGTCAGCGCGGCGCCCGTGCAGGCGAGCGCGAAGAGTCCCGACGAAGTGATCCGCGATGCCCTCGAACAGATGACCTCGCGGATTGAGGAAGAGCGCAAGAAGCTGGAAAACGACGAAGAATACGCCCGCCAGGTGGTGGAGGAGGAACTGGACGGACTGGTGGATTTCCGCCGCGTCACCCGTGCGGTGATGGCGGATCATTTCCGCGCGGCCAGCTCCGAGCAGCGCAACCGGTTCATGGAAACCTTCCGCGACAGCCTGCTCGATACCTATGCCGCCGGAATCACCCTGTACGAAGGCCAGCACTGGGAGGTCAAGCCGCTGGGTGAAGGCGACATCCGCGGGCAGCGGGCCCGGGTGCGCATGGAATTTCGCACCGACGAAGGAAACCGGGTGCCGGTGGTCTACAGCATGATCAACAATGACGGCCAGTGGCAGGTAGAGAACCTGATCGTCAATAACCTGAACCTGGGGCAGGTCTTTCGGGCCCAGTTCGCCCAGGCCATGCGCGAGCGGGACGGAGACCTGGACAGGGTGATTCGCAACTGGTCCGGGGAACTCGACGAGGACGAAACCCTGCAGGTGGAAGGGGACGGGTGAAAAGAAGTGGCGAGAGGCGAGGGGCGAGAGGCGAGGCGTAGCAGGCCCACAGCCCTGTTCTTTCATGGTGCGTCTCGTACGAGTAGCAAGGTAGAGCACACCCTGCGGGTGGACTTGCCCGCACCTTCGTCTCTCGCCGCTCGCCTCTCGTAGCTCGCTTCTTGGGCCGGGCCCCGCATGCGTGGCCCGGCGCATTTATGGAGTGACAGGCCCAAAACCCGTATCATTGCGTCCTTTCGCAGCGGGCCGGGAGCGGGCATGAGTCCGGAAGAAGTCAGAAAGCTGGTAGAAGAAGGCATCACGGATGCGCAGGTGGAGGTGCTCGGTTCGGGAGACCGCTTCCGGATCCGGGTGGTTTCCGATGCGTTCGAGGGAAAAAGGAAGGTGCAGCGCCAGCAACTGGTGTATGGCTGCATCAATCACCTGATCCGCGACGGCTCCATCCATGCCGTGGAACTCGAGACCCTGACCCCGCAGGAGTGGCAGCAGGCCGGGGGCGACAGCCCCGCCTGATCAACCAAGGACTTGTCCCCATGGACAGACTGATTATTACCGGTGGCCGGCAACTGGACGGGGAAATCCGCATTTCCGGGTCCAAGAACTCGTCGCTGCCGATTCTGGCGGCCACGCTGCTGGCGGACGAGCCGGTGACCGTGGGCAACCTTCCGCACCTGCAGGACGTGACCACGCTGATCGAGTTGCTCGGACGCATGGGTGTGCAGCTGGTTATCGATGACCGCATGAATGTGGAGGTCAACGCCAACACCATCGAGCAGCTGCAGGCGCCCTATGAGCTGGTCAAGACCATGCGTGCGTCGATCCTGGTGCTCGGGCCGCTGCTGGCCCATTTCGGCGAGGCGGAAGTGTCGCTGCCCGGCGGCTGCGCCATTGGCACCCGCCCGGTGGACATGCACCTGCGCGGGCTGGAGGCCATGGGCGCGGACATCGAGGTGGTCGACGGCTATGTGCATGCCCGGGTCAAGGGGCGGCTGCGCGGCGCCCGTCTGGTGCTCGACACCGTGACCGTCACCGGCACCGAGAATCTGATGATGGCGGCCGCGCTGGCCGAGGGCACTACCCTGATCGAGAACGCGGCCCGCGAGCCGGAGGTGGTGGATCTGGCCGAGTGCCTGAACAAGATGGGCGCGCGGGTCTCCGGCGCCGGCACCGATACGGTGACCATCGAGGGTGTGCCGCGTCTGCACGGCGCGCACCATGATGTGATCCCCGACCGCATCGAGACCGGCACCTACCTGCTGGCCGCCGCCGCCACCCGGGGGCGCATCAAGGTCAAGGACACCGCGCCCTGGCTGCTTGATGCCACCCTGGGCAAGCTGCGCGAGGCGGGCGCGGTGATCGAGACCGGCGAGGACTGGATATCACTGGACATGGAAGGCCGTCGCCCCCGGGCGGTATCGCTTCGTACCGCGCCCTATCCGGCCCTGCCCACGGACATGCAGGCGCAGTTCACGGCCATGAACGCCGTGGCGGAAGGCACCGGTACCATCACCGAGACGGTCTTCGAGAACCGGTTCATGCATGTGCAGGAAATGAACCGCATGGGCGCGGATATCCGCGTGGAAGGCAATACCGCGATCAGCCGGGGTGTGGAAGCCCTGCACGGCGCGCCGGTCATGGCCACGGACCTGCGGGCTTCGGCGTCGCTGGTGATCGCCGGACTGGTGGCCGAGGGAGAGACCAGCGTGGACCGCATCTATCATATTGATCGCGGTTACGAGTGTATCGAGGAAAAGCTGCAACTGCTGGGTGCGTCCATTCGGCGGGTGCCGGCCTGAGGAGCTTATGGCGCAACGACAGCCCCTGACCATCGCCCTGTCCAAGGGCCGCATTCTCAAGGAAACGCTGCCGCTGCTGCGGGCGGCGGGCATTGAGCTGCTCGAGGATCCGGAGACCTCCCGGCGGCTGGTGTTTGAAACCAGCCGGGCGGATGTGCGGATTCTGATCCTGCGCGCCACGGACGTCCCGCCCTATGTGCAGTACGGTGCCGCGGACATGGGTGTGGCGGGCAAGGATGTGCTCATGGAGCACGGCGCGGCGGGTCTGTGCGAGCCGCTGGATCTGGAAATCGCGCGCTGCCGGCTGATGGTGGCGGCGCTGAAGGATGCCCCCGAGGTAACCGGCCGGGTCCGGGTGGCCACCAAGTTCGTGAATGTGGCCCGCAGCCACTTTGCCTCCCGGGGCCGTCAGGCGGACGTGATCAAGCTCTACGGCGCCATGGAGCTCGCCCCGCTGGTGGGCCTGGCTGACCGCATCGTGGATGTGGTGGACACGGGCAATACCCTGCGCGCCAACGGTCTCGAGCCGGTGGAGCTGATCGCGCGGGTGTCCAGCCGCCTGGTGGTCAACCGCGCCAGCCTCAAGACCCGCCACGCCGAGATCCGAGAGATCATGGATCTCATGGAAGCGGCGGTGCGTGAACGTCGGGAGGAGAAGGCATGAAGTGCAATCGCCTGGATACCGCTCAGGCGGATTTCGGCGAACGCCTGGCCGCGCTGACCGCCTGGAGCGAGGAGCGCGACGGCCGGCTGGAGGCGGATGTGCGCGAGATCCTGCAGGCGGTGCGCTGGCGCGGCGATGCCGCCCTGCTGGAGTACAGCGAGCGCCTTGATCGCCTGCCGGCCGCGTCGGTCGGTGAGCTGGAAGTCTCCGCCGCGGCCATGCAGGCGGCGCTGGAGCGCATTCCCGCGGACCAGCGCAAGGCCCTGGAGGCGGCCGCCGCGCGCATCCGTGACTACCACGGCCGTCAGCAGCAGGAGTCCTGGCAGTACCGGGATGCCGACGGCACCCTGCTGGGCCAGCAGATTTCGGCGCTGGAGCGTGCCGGCATCTATGTGCCCGGCGGCAAGGCAGCCTATCCCAGCTCGGTGCTGATGAACGCCCTGCCGGCGAAGGTGGCCGGCGTGGAACAGGTGATCATGGTGGTCCCGGCTCCCGGTGGCGAGCGCAATGACATGGTGCTGGCGGCGGCGGCCATTGCCGGCGTGGACCGGCTGTTCACCCTGGGCGGCGCCCAGGCCGTGGCGGCGCTGGCCTATGGCACCGAAACCGTGCCCGCGGTGGACAAGATCGTGGGGCCGGGCAATCGCTGGGTGGCCGAGGCCAAGCGCCAGGTTTTCGGCACCGTGGGCATCGACATGATCGCCGGCCCTTCGGAGATTCTGGTGGTGGCCGACGGGGACAACGACCCGGACTGGATCGCCATGGATCTGTTCTCCCAGGCCGAGCACGACGAGGACGCCCGGGCCATGCTGATCAGCCCGGACGGGGACTTTCTCGACCGTGTCGAAGCGTCCATGGACAGGCTGGTCACGGAGCTCGAGCGCGAAGAGATCGTGCGCGCGGCCATGGCTGCCCGGGGTGCGCTGATCCGGGTGCGGGACCTGGACGAGGCCATGGCGCTGGTCAACCGCATTGCGCCGGAGCATCTGGAGCTGGCCCTGGAAGGCGCGGAGCAGTGGGCGCAGCGGGTGCGTCATGCCGGAGCGATCTTCCTGGGGCGTCATACCCCGGAAGCCTTCGGGGACTACTGCGCCGGGCCCAACCATGTGCTGCCCACTTCCGCCACCGCGAGATTTTCCTCGCCGCTGGGCGTATACGACTTCCAGAAACGCACCTCGCTGATCGGCTGTTCGCCGCGGAGCGCGAAGGCGCTGGCGGCGACGGCGTCGGTGCTGGCCCGGGGCGAGGGGCTGACTGCCCATGCCCGCTCCGCGGAATATCGCGGGGGAGAGGGGGAGTAGCGCCGGGGCGCTGGTGTGGCCCGCCATGTCGTTACCTTCGCCCCTTGCCCCTTGTTACTTGTCCCTTGCCACTAGATCCCGGAGGGAACCATGAGCCGTTACTGGAGCAAACCGGTCCATGATCTTGAGCCCTATGTGCCGGGGGAGCAGCCCGGTGGCGGGGACTGGATCAAGCTCAACACCAACGAGAATCCCTTCGGGCCTTCGCCGCGTGCCCTGTCGGCCATCGCGGAGGCCGCCGGCGACAGCCTGCGTCTGTATCCCGACCCCGGCAATACCCTGTTCCGGCAGGCGGTGGCCGGGCACTGTGATGTGGAGGTGGAGCAGGTGTTTGCCGGCAACGGCTCCGACGAGGTGCTCGCGCACGCGTTCATGGCCTTCTTCCGCCAGCCGCGTCCCATCCTGTTTCCCGATATCACCTACAGCTTCTACAGGGTGTACTGCGGCCTCTACGGCATTGAGTACCGGACGCCGGAGCTGGACGAGTCCCTGCGGCTGCGGCTGGAGGACTATCCGGCGGACAATGGCGGCATCATCTTTCCCAATCCCAATGCGCCGACGGGCCTGCTGCTGCCGCTGGAGGCGATTCGCGAACTGCTGGAGCGCAACCGCGATTCCGTGGTGGTGGTCGACGAAGCCTACATCGACTTCGGGGGCGAGTCGGCGGTTGCCCTGGTTCCCGAGTTCGAGAATCTGCTGGTGGTGCAGACCCTGTCCAAGTCCCGATCGCTGGCGGGTCTGCGGGTGGGGTTCGCCGTCGGCCAGCGGCCCCTGATCGAAGGGCTCGAACGCATTCGCGACAGCTTCAACTCCTACCCCCTGGACCGGCTGGCCGAGGCTGGCGCGGCCGCGGCGATGGCCGACAGGGAGTATTTCGCCCAGTGCCGACAGGCGGTCATGGAGCAGCGGGAATGGCTGCGTGGGCGGCTGGACGCGCTGGGCTTCGAGGTGCCGCCCTCGGCGGCGAATTTCCTGTTTGCCCGGCATCCGGACCATTCCGGAGAAAGTCTTGCCGAGGCCTTGCGGGAGAAGGCAATCCTGGTGCGCCACTTCTCCCGTCCCGAACGTATCCGCGACTTCCTGCGTATTACCCTCGGCACCCCGGAGCAGAACCGCGCCCTGGTCTCGGCGCTGGAGGCGATAGTGAAATAGGCGCCTGCGGCGCCTGGGGCAAGGGGCAAGGGGCAAGGGGCAAGGGGCAAGGGGCAAGGGGCGCAACCTTGCTCCTTGGCCCTTGCTCCTTGTCCCTTCTTTCTATTCCGTCTCCGGCATCGGGCGGGTGCCGATCGTGACGTCCAGGTTCAGGCGTTCGCCGTTGCGTTGCACCTGCAGTGTCAGCTTCGTTCCCGGTTGGCTGCCGGCAATGAGGTTCATGGCTTCGCGCCCGTTGCCCAGCCTGTGGCCGTCGATGCCCACGAGAAGGTCTCCCGGTTCCAGGCCGGCTTCATGCGCCGGGCTTTCCCGGACCACCTCGGTGACCACGCCGCCGCGAGCCTCGTCCAGGTCGAACGAGCGCGCCATGGACGGCGACAGATCCTGGACGGCCACACCCAGCCAGCCGCGTATCACGCGGCCGTGTTCAATCAGGTCCGTCATGACCTGCCGGGCGGTGGACGCGGGCGTGGCAAAGCCGATGCCCTGCCAGCTTCCGTCCCGGGAGAGGATGGCGGTGTTGATGCCCAGCAGGTTGCCCTGGGTGTCCACCAGCGCGCCGCCGCTGTTGCCTTCGTTGATGGCCGCGTCGGTCTGGATGAAATTCTCGAAGGTGGCGATGCCCAGATTGGTGCGTCCGGTGGCGCTGACCACGCCCAGGGATACCGTCTGCCCCACGCCCAGGGGGTTGCCGATGGCGAGGACCACATCACCGACACTGGACGGTTCCGTCTTCTCCAGGGGGATGACCGGGAGGTCGTCCAGGGCCACTTTCAGCAGGGCCAGGTCGGTCTCCGGGTCGGTGCCCACCACCCGGGCCCGGCTGTCACGGCCGTCCTGCAGGGCCACGATCACTTCGTCGGCATCCTGGATTACATGATAGCTGGTCAGTATGTAACCGTTCGGGGAAACGATCACGCCGGAGCCCAGGCTGGCCAGGATCCGTTCGCGGCGGGGCTCCTCCATGAAGCGCTTCAGGAAGGGGTCGTCGCGCAGGTGTCCACGGGTGACCATCTGGGTGGTATAGATGTTCACCACCGCCGGC
>SLJS01000057.1 GCA_007135015.1 Alcanivorax sp.
ATCGACCAGTTGCCTCATGTGGTCAACTACGAGCTGCCCAATACCGCCGAAGACTATGTGCACCGCATCGGCCGCACCGGCCGGGCCGGCCACGGTGGCAAGGCGCTGTCGCTGGTCTGCGTCGACGAGCGTAAGCAGCTTCGCGATATCGAACGGCTGCTCCGTCGTGAAATCAACCGGGAAGTGATCCCCGGTTTCGAGCCGGACCCGAACGAGAAGCCCCGTCCGGTGGCGGGCAAGCCCGGTGGCCGTGGCAATGGCCCCCGGCGCTCCGGTGGAGGCAAACCCGGCGGTGGCAGGCCCGGAGGCGGTCGTCCTGGAAACCCGGCCCAGCGACGAGCTCGTCCCCAGGGCCGACGCGCGGGTGCGCCTTCCGGCAACCGGTAACGGAAGCAACCCGGGCGGACTCTCTGTCATAATAGAGCTTCGCCCGGGATTTCCTTTCCTGCAGGTCCATGTCCGATTCCCATGATGTTGTCATAATTGGTGCCGGCGCCGCCGGACTGATGTGTGCCGCCACGGCCGGGTATCGTGGGCGCCGTGTGCTGGTCATCGAGCATGCGCGCAAGCCGGGCAAGAAGATCCTGATGTCGGGAGGAGGCCGCTGCAACTTCACCCATCTGGAAAGCAGCCCCGCGAATTTTCTCTCCGATAATCCCTCGTTCTGCATCTCCGCGTTGAAGCGTTACACGCCCTTCCATTTTCTGGAGCTGGTCGAGCGCCACGGCATCGAGCATGTGGAAAAGGCGCCGGGGCAGCTTTTCTGCCGGGGCCGGAGCCAGGAAATCCTGGACATGCTCTGCACCGAATGCGATCACGCCAGCGCGGAGATCCGTCTCGGCACCTCGGTGCAAGCCGTTCAGGATCACGGAGACGGGTTCACGCTGGATACCACGGGCGGCAGGGTGCGCTGTGAATCGCTGGTAGTGGCCACCGGCGGGCTGTCCATCCCCACCATGGGGGCCACCGGCTTCGGCTACGAAATCGCCCGCCAGTTCGGCCTGAACGTGCTGCCCACCCGGGCAGGACTGGTGCCGTTCACCTTGCATCGACAACTGAAGGATCATCTTGCGCCGCTGGCGGGGATCAGTGCGCCGGTGGAAGTACACTGCAACGGGGAGTCCTTCCGCGAACCCATGCTGGTGACCCATCGCGGGCTCAGTGGCCCCGCCATGCTGCAGATCTCCAGCTTCTGGTATCCGGGCGACTCTCTGGAGATCAATCTCGTGCCCGGGGAGGCCATGCGAGACACTCTGTACGGGCGCCGCCGGCAGCGGCCGCAATCCTCTGTCGCCGGCTGTCTTGGCGAGCATCTGCCCCGTCGTTTTGCCGAGGCCTTCTGCGGGTTGCAGCAGTGGAGCGGGCCGCTTCAGCAGTACAGCAATCCCGAGCTGGATGCAGTGGCCGCCACCCTGGGCCAGTGGCGCATCGATCCCGCAGGCACCGAGGGGTATCGCACCGCCGAGGTCACCCTGGGCGGCGTCGACACCCGCGAGCTGTCCTCGAAAACCATGGAAGCAAAACGCCGCCCGGGCCTGTTCTTTATCGGGGAAGTGGTGGACGTGACCGGACATCTGGGCGGTCACAACTTTCAGTGGGCCTGGGCCTCCGCCGTGGCCGCCGGGCAGGAAGTGTAGGCGCGCCTGCGGCCCGCCAGTCGGCGGTGGTCAGCGGTCAGTGGTCAGTCCAATCGGTCTGACCGCCGAGCACTGACTACCGACGACTGTGCCCCTCCGGGGCGCATTAATGCGCAGCGATCAGGTCGCCGTAGCGGGCCTGCAGTTTCTCGCGACAGCCCGGCTGGATATTGGCCTTGTCCAGGTCGCCTCCGTAGTGTTCCAGCACCCGCTTGTCCATGACCCGGTACCACAGCGGCGGGATCCAGGCGACCAGGATCATCGAGGCGTAGCCGCCGGGCAGTTGCGGGGCCTCGTCGAAGTGCCGCAGCGCCTGGTAGGAGCGGGTGGCATTGGCGTGGTGGTCCGAATGGCGCTGCAACTGATACAGGAAGATATTGGTCACGCGCCGGTTGCTGTTCCAGGAGTGCTCCGGCCGGCAGGGCTGGTAGCGCCCGTTTTCCTTCTTCTGCCGCAGCAGTCCGTAGTGCTCCACATAGTTGACCACTTCCAGCAACTGGAAGCCGAATACCGACTGGATCAGCAGGAAGGGCAGCACGATCCAGCCCAGCCAGGCGAGCAGGGTGCCCCAGAGTGCGATGGACAGGGCCCAGGCCTGGAGGTTGTGATTGCTCCAGTGCCAGACGGATTTCTCCTGCCGTGCCAGGCGCTTTGCCTCCAGCTCCCAGGCCGAGATCAGGCTGCCGATCACGGTGCGCGGCAGGAACCGGTAGAAGCTCTCGCCCAGCCGGGACGAGGCCGGATCTTCCGGCGTGGATACGCGCACATGGTGGCCGCGGTTGTGCTCGACAAAGAAGTGGCCGTAGAACACCGGCGCCAGGGCGATCTTCGCCAGCCACTGCTCGATCCTGGGCTGCTTGTGGCCCAGCTCATGGGCGGTATTGATGGCAATGCCCATGGAGGTGCCCGTGGTGATTGCAAAGCCCAGGTAGCTGTACCAGGGAAGGCTGTGCGTGCCGATTACCCAGACGGCGGTGAGAAAGGCCCAGTACTGAAACAGCACCGCCAGCCATACCGCATAGCGGTAGTACCGGTCGTTTTCCAGCTCCGGTACGACCTCTTCCGGCGGATTCTCCGTCTCCTCGCCGGACAGGCGGTCGAGCACGGGAATCACGCCGAAGACGAACAACGGCCCGAGCCACCACAGCCAGGCCCAGCCGGTCGCCGTGGCCCACTGCCAGGCGGCAATGGGAAGAATCATTGTCAGGGTGGAAAACAGCCAGAGATAGCGGCGCTTGTCGCGCCAGGCTTGATTGGTGACGGCGGCTTCCATGATGCACTCTCCCGAATGGTGGTCCGCTCTCATTTCATACTGCTATCGTCGACGATTACATTGAGCGATGTCAAGGTTCTGCGTCCCCTGGAAAGTTTTTCCATGATCGCGGCCTTTCATGCCTGTCCTGGCCTGGAATTTCGTGCCTGTCCACAATCAGGTCTTGGGTCTTTTTTCTTAGGGGCTGGCGTGCTCGGGTGACGGGTTCAGTGCCTGTCCCGATTTGTGAGGGGGTCCATTACGGGGTGGAGGAGGTGGATATAATGTGGTCGCCGGCTGGCGGACTGCGGGTGTGGAGGCTCGCGTCCGGGCTGGCTCCTTGGGGACGGACCGGAGTGATGCATGGCGTACTGGCTGGTCAAGACCGAGCCTTCCGAGTGGAGCATTGACGATTTTGCCGCAGAGCCGGGCAGGGCAGTGCCCTGGGACGGCGTGCGCAACTATCAGGCGCGCAACTTTCTGTTGCGCATGTCCCGTGGCGACTCTGTCCTGGTCTATCACTCCAGTTGCCGAAGAATCGGAGTGGCGGGGATTGCGCGGGTGGTTCGCGAGGCCTACCCGGACCCGAGCCAGTTCGATGGTGCGTCGCCGTACTTCGACGAGAAGAGCACTCGCGAGGCGCCGCGCTGGGTGGCGGTGGACCTGCAGTTCGAGCGCAGGCTGTCGGCGCTGATTCCCCTGGCCCGTATCCGGGAATGCCCGGGCCTGGAAGAAATGCCGTTGGTGAAAAAGGGCAATCGTCTTTCCGTCATGCCTGTCACCGCCGGGCAGTGGGAGCGGATCCTCTCTCTGGAAGAGAACTCGTAGAGGCCGGGATCGGGCCGGATCCACCGGAGGGCGCGCATCGGATGCCTTTCGAGGATAAAGTGGCGAGGCGCCTGTGCGTTTTCCGGACAGGGAAAAGCCGCCGCCCGGGCCGAGTCCATCCACCGGGGGAATGCAATGAGCGAAACACTGTTGTGGGTTGCCCTGCTTGTGACCGTGAGCCAGTCCGGCTGCCTGTCCGGTCTCAACCTGGCCGTGTTCAGCCTGAGCCGGTTGCGCCTGGAGGTCGCGGCGCGAAGGGGGGACCGCAATGCTGAAAGGGTGCTGCGGCTGCGGCGCGATGCCAACTTCACCCTGGTCACCATACTCTGGGCCAATGTGGCCGCCAATGTATTGGTGGCCATGCTTGCCGAGTCGCTTCTGGCGGGGCTGGCCGCCTTTGTGTTCTCGACGGTGGTGATCACCTTTGTCGGCGAGATCATTCCCCAGGCCTGGTTCACACGCAATGCCATGGTGGTGGTGCGGGTGCTGCTTCCGCTTCTCGCCGTATACCGGTTTCTGTTCTGGCCCGTGGCCTGGCCCACCGCGCGGCTTCTGGACCGGTTGGTGGGAAGGGAAGTCGTGCCCTGGTACCGGGAGGAGGAGCTCAGCGATGTGCTTCACGAGCACGGACGTTCGCAAGAGACCGAAGTCGGCAGGGTCGAGGCGATCGGCGCGCGCAATTTTCTGGCGCTGGATGACCTGCCGGTGGCGGAGGAGGGCGAAGTGCTGGACCCGGCGACCATACTGACGCTGGACTTCGACAGGGGCCGCCCCCTGTTTCCCGACTTCGGCCGGCGCGCGGATGATCCGTTTCTCAGGCGTATCGCCTCGAGCGGCAAGAAGTGGCTGGTCGTGGTGGATGAGCGCGGCGAGCCCCGCTACGTGATCAACAGCCATGAATTCCTTCGCGAGGCGCTCTTTGGTGAGGGTGAAATGGACCCCGGGGCCGCCTGTCATCACCCGATTGTGGTACGCGATCTTTCCGAGCCCATCGGCAACGTGCTCGAGCGGCTGAAAGTGGAGCCGGAGCATCCCGGTGACGACGTGATCAACGTGGACCTGGTGCTGGTATGGACCCCCGGGCAGAAACGCATCATTACCGGGACCGACCTGCTCGGACGCCTTTTCAGACGGATCACCCGCCGGGTGGTCCCGGCCTGATTACACTGCTGCCGCCAACCTGCGGGGAGGGCGCACGGGCTTTGCAACACCCTTCCGGTGAGCTCACATCTGTCTGACCACCGACCACCGACCACCGACCACCGACCACCGACCACCGACCACCGACCACCGGGAACCGACCGCTGCGCCCGGGCGCCGGTCATCCGCATGCCCGCCAATTGGCCCCATCCGACCGGGCGCAGCGTTTCGACAGTGGCAGGATTGCGGTGTGTGGCGTCGGCAGGCGCCTGATTCCAAAAGCCATCGGGATGGGATTCATGTCCGAAGAATATGTTGATGTACTGATCGTGGGTGCGGGCCTGTCGGGTATTGGCGCCGCCTGCCATCTCACGCGCGAATGCCCCGACAAGAGCTTCGCGATCCTGGAGGCTCGTGAGGACATGGGAGGCACCTGGGATCTGTTCCGGTACCCGGGCATTCGTTCCGACTCCGACATGTACACCCTGGGCTACTCCTTCCGCCCCTGGACCGAGCCCAAGGCCATTGCCGACGGGCCGTCCATCAAACGCTATATCCGCGAAACCGCCGAGGAATATGGCGTGGACGGAAAGATCCGTTACGGCCAGCGGGCGGTCCGGGCGGACTGGGACAGCAACGAGGCCGTCTGGAATGTGGATGTCGTGCGTACTGCGGACAACAGCACACAGCGGCTGCGCTGCAATTTCATTATCGGATGCACGGGCTATTACCGCTACGAAGCTGGTTACCAGCCGGAGTTTCCCGGTCGCGAGCGTTTCCAGGGCGAGGTGATTCATCCGCAGAAGTGGCCGGAGGATCTCGACTACAGCGGCAAGCGGGTGGTGGTCATCGGCAGTGGTGCGACGGCGGTGACCCTGGTGCCGGCCATGACCGACAAGGCGGCCCATGTGACCATGCTGCAGCGTTCGCCCACCTATGTGGCCACGCTTCCGGAGATCGATCACATCTCGGAGCAGCTGCGCCGGTTCCTGCCGGAAAAACTCGTCTACCGCCTGGCGCGCACGAGAAATGTGGGCATGCAGATGGTGGTCTACCAGCTCAGCCGCAGGTTCCCGAAGATGATGCGCCGGCTGCTGCTCGAAGGTGTGCGCCGTCAGGTGGGCGACAAGGTGGACATGAAACACTTTACGCCCAGCTACAATCCCTGGGACGAGCGCCTGTGCGTGGTGCCGGACGGGGATCTGTTCAAGGTACTTCGCCGGGGGCAGGCTTCCATTGTCACGGACCATATCGAGACGTTCACCGAGAACGGCATCCGGCTCCAATCCGGCGAGGAGCTGGAAGCGGACATCATCATTACCGCCACGGGCCTGGAGATGCAGCTGCTCGGCGACGCGGAACTGTCCGTTGATGGTGAGCCCTGGGACGTTTCCGGTGCCTTTGCCTACAAGGCACTGATGTTCAATGACCTGCCCAATGCGGCCATGATCTTCGGTTATACCAATGCATCCTGGACGCTGAAAGCGGATATCAGCAGCGAATACATATGCCGTCTGCTCAAGCACATGGATCGCAAGGGCATGCGCCAGTGTACGCCCCGGATGCCCGAGGGTTCCGTGGACGAAGAGCCCTTTATCGCGCTGGAGTCCGGGTATGTGAAGCGGGCGCTGGACCGTCTGCCCAAGCAGGGCTCGAAGGCGCCCTGGAAGCTGCGGCAGAACTATCCCTATGACCTGGCCATGCTGCGCTACAGTCCCGTCGATGACGGAATCATGGAGTTTTCCAACCCGCAACCGGCGAAAAGGCTGGCCGGCAATGCCCGGCAGGCATCCGCCTGACGGGCATTGCCCGGAACTTCAGTAGGTATAACCCGGCTGTTGCGGCCCGGGTCCGGGTTTCTGCTCATGGGGCTGATCCGGGGCGCGCTCTTCCACATGCGGCTCCTGTGATTCGATGGCGCCGGTCTGCTCCTGTTGTTCCGCGGTGGTGCAGCCCAGTGTGAGCAGGGCCAGCGCCGCGATGGCAGTGGCGGGAAATGTCCTCATTTCGGTCTCCTCTCCTTGTTCAGGGTTGATCAATTCTCGTCCCCGGTCATGACAGGGACCGGAAATCGCTCCGGTGGTTCCGGTATCCCTGCCCGGGTCATTCACTTTTGTCGAAGCGGTCACGGTTGCGCTCCATGAAGGGCTCATCCGGGGTGTCGCCGGAGTCTTCCCTTATCCCCCTGCCCGGGCGGTCACTGATGCCCGTATCGGGGCGATCGCTGATGCCCGTGTCAGGGCGATCACTGACGCCGGTGTCCGGCCTGTCACTGGTGCCGGTCTCCGGAGGCGGAGTCATTCGTGGAGATCGGGTTCCATCGCCCTCCCGGAGCGTTTCCCGGTCCCGATCGGTGTCGGGCCCGAACGCGAAGGTGGCGGGGCGGTCCGCATGGCTGGTAATGGACAGCGCCAGGAATGAAAGGATGAGTGCGGCGGCAAATCCTGTAGCAAGGGTACGCATGGCTGTTCTCCCGTGGCAGAACCGGAATGTTTGAGCGTTGGCTGTCATGGAAGACAGTCCGACGCTGCCGGGGGTTCAGCCGGAATGCGGGAACTGAGAGGTGGATCCGGTAGCGGAGCGGAACGGGTCCGGGTTTTGCGCCAGAGCACCCACATGACGGAAGGCAGGTGTCGGTCGTTGTGTGGCGTTCAGGCCGAGGCGGCGCCGTCGATACGTACGTCTTCGCCGTTGAGAAAGGTCGCCTCGGGCACCGTCAGGTTAAGCACGACCTCGGCAATCTCCCGTGGTTGTGCAATGCGGCCCATGGGGCTTGCTTCGCCGGCGCCTTCCAGCGAGCCGCCCAGGAAGCGGCGCAGCAGTTCGGTTTCCACGCCACCGGGCGAGATGCTGAGCACACGAAGACCATGGGGCGCCTCCGCGATTGCCGCTGAACGTGTCAGGCCGATCACGGCGTGTTTGGAGCCTGCATAGGCGCCGTGTCGGGGCGATCCCCGGTGCGACAGCATGGAGCCCGTATTGACGATCACGCCGCTGCCACGCGCGCGCATCACGGGGATTTCATGCCGCATTGCGAAGAAGACCCCGTCAGTGTTGGTACGGAACAGGTCCCGATAGCCATTTTCGCTGTCGACGTCGATGGCCTCCAGCCCGCCCAGGGGCCCTTCGATACCGGCATTGTTGAAGGCGATATCCAGCGCGCCGTACTGTTCTACACAGCCTTCGACAAAAGCCTCGACCTGCTTCTCGTCCCGTACGTCGGCTCGCATGTAGGTGGCCTCGCCGCCCTGCTCGCGGATGGCCTGCTGCACGGATCGGCCGAGTTCCTCACGGCGGCCACAGAAGAAGACCCGGGCCCCCTCTCTCGCGTAGGCCCGGGCGGTGGCCTCACCAATGCCCGAAGTGGCACCGGTGATCAGTACCACCTTGTCCCGGTAGCGTTCTCCGTGCTTTTCCGTTTCGGCGGACGCGCCAGTGACTGCGCCCAGGGCCCCACCCATTGCCAGGCCGGCCAGTCCCGCCCCGGTGGTCAGAAAGCGGCGGCGCCCGGTGTCCGGGCCATCATCCTCGGTCGCCATGATGGTTCTCCTTCATCCGTGGTTTCCCGGTTCGATCTCCAGGTGGCGGAGCGTTTCCTTCCCGGCGAAGCCGTCGGCTACCAGGCCGGCGTCTTTCTGGAAATCGCTGAGCGCCCTGCGCGTGGCCGGGCCGAAAACGCCGTCCACCTCACCGCTATCGTAACCTCTTTCGTTGAGCGCGCGCTGCAGGACCCTGACATCGTCCGCGCTCAGCCGTGGCGTCTCCGGCGGGGGCTGGTGCAGCTCGCCCGCGCCTTTGATGCGGTCGGCCAGATGGCCCACCGCCAGGGCGTAGAACTCGGAGCGGTTCCAGCGCATGATGATGTCGAAGTTTTCGTAGACCAGGAACGCTGGCCCGCGGTGCCCGGAGGGCACCAGCAGCGCCGCCTCCAGGTCCGCATCCGGCAGCCTGTCGCCGTTGGCGCGGGTGACACCAAGCCGTGCCCAGTGATCCAGCGGGCGAGGATGGTGCCGTCCCGCGATTTCGTAGGGGAAGCCTTCCGGCAGCCTGACCTCGCGGCCCCAGCGCAGGCCGCGTTCCCAGCCGAGTTCGCTGAGAAAGTTCGCCGCGGAGGCCATGGCATCCGGGATGCTTCCCCAGAGATCCCGGCGGCCGCTGCCGTCGCGATCCACGGCGTAGCGCAGGAACACTGAGGGCATGAACTGCATGTGTCCCATGGCACCGGCCCAGGAGCCTTCCATGCGCTCCGGGGTAATGGCGCCTTCCTCGATGATGCGCAATGCATTCATGAGTTCGCCGGTGAAGTAGGTGCTTCGGCGCGGGTCACAGGCCAGGGTGGCGAGCGAATCCAGTACCGGCATGCGGCCAAAGAAACCGCCATAGTTGGTTTCCAGTCCCCAGAAGGCCACCAGGTATTGCGGCGGAACGCCGTATTCGTGGGCGATATCCTCCAGCAGTGTGCGGTGCTCTTCCAGCAGCCGCCGTCCCTGCCGGACGCGCTGTTCGTCGACACGCCGTTCCAGGTATCTGGCAAAGCTTTCGGTGAACTCCGGTTGCTGCCGGTCCAGCTCAATGACGCGTTCGCGGAACTCCACCTGCGCCAGGCTGCGCTCGGCCAGATCCGGCGAGATGCCCTGCCCACGCGCATGGTCTTTCAGCTGCGCCACGCAGGCACGGAAATCCTCTTCGGACATGGCGGTGACCGGGGGCGAGGCAAAGGTAATGCCAAGCAGTATTACGCCGAAGACTGCCTGAAAGCGGCACCGGCGGAA
>SLJS01000252.1 GCA_007135015.1 Alcanivorax sp.
AGACGGCACCGGACACCGGGACGGATTCATTGCGCGAGCAGCTGCGCCAGCGGAAGAACCCCTTTCTGTCTTCGGACCACCTTGAGGCGCTGCGTTCGACACGCAGCCGGGCGGAACAGAACCTCGACAGCCTGTTCGAGGAAGGCTCCGTCCCCGGCGCCTCGAAAGAGGCGAAGGAAAAGCCCGCCGAGCCGGGCCCCGGGGCCCGGCCGAAGGCTCCCGGCGCCGCGCGGCCCGACGACAAACAGATCCGCGCCATGGTCGACGAGCTCCTGGCCGAATGGATGCCGAAACTCGAGCGTGAACTGCGCGAGCGGCTGACCAGAAAGCTCCGCGGCGAGGAATAACCCCCCCCGCCTCACCCCGGCGGCGGCCCATGGCCCCTTTCACGACACCCTCCACGGGACGAGGGTCATTTTTCCCTTGCTCCTTGCTCCTTGCTCCTTGCTCCTTGCCCCTTGCCCCTTGCCCCTCATGATTCCCGCATGCAAGCCGCCTTGCTTGCCCTGTATAATCGCTGCCTTTCGCGAACCCGCAGCACGGCGGAGACCATGGAAAAGACCTACCAACCGGACGCCATCGAGAAACGCTGGTACCAGCGCTGGGAAGAAGCGGGCTATTTCGCTCCCCGGGGCGAGGGAGACCCCTACTGCATCATGATCCCGCCACCCAACGTGACGGGCTCACTGCACATGGGCCACGGGTTCAACAACGCACTCATGGATACCCTGATCCGCTTCCACCGCATGAAGGGCGACAACACGCTCTGGCAGATGGGCACGGATCACGCCGGCATCGCCACCCAGATGGTGGTCGAGCGCAGGCTGGCGGCCGAGGGCCTTTCACGCACGGAGCTTGGCCGCGAGAAGTTTCTGGAGAAAGTCTGGGAGTGGAAGGCGGAGTCCGGCGGCACCATCACCTCCCAGCTGCGCCGGCTGGGTTCTTCAATTGACTGGTCGCGCGAGCGCTTCACCATGGACGAAGGGCTGTCGCGGGCGGTGCGCGAGGCCTTCGTGCGCCTGCACGAGGACGGACTCATCTATCGCGGCAAGCGCCTGGTGAACTGGGACCCGGTACTGCACACCGCCATTTCCGACCTGGAAGTGGAAAATCGCGAGGAAAAGGGCCATCTCTGGCATTTCCGCTATCCGCTGTCCGACGGCTCCGGCCACCTGATCGTGGCCACCACGCGCCCGGAAACCATGCTCGGCGACACTGCGGTGGCGGTCCACCCGGAAGACCCGCGCTACCGGGAGCTGGTGGGCCAGACCGTGCGCCTGCCACTGGCCGAGCGCGAGATTCCGGTGATCGCCGACGAGTATGTGGACCCGGAATTCGGCTCCGGCTGCGTCAAGATCACGCCCGCTCATGATTTCAACGACCACGAAGTGGGCAAGCGCCACGACCTGCCCATGATCAACATCCTGACCGAGGACGGCCACCTCGGCGACGAGACGCCCGAAGCCTACCGCGGACTCGACCGTTTTGAAGCCCGCCAGCGCGTGGTGGACGACCTGGACCGCCTGGGCCTGCTTGATCAGGTGGAAGACCATACGCTGATGGTGCCCCGCGGCGACCGCTCCGGCACCGTGGTGGAGCCCTATCTGACCAATCAATGGTTCGTGAAGATCGCGCCGCTGGCCGAGCCGGCAATCCGGGCGGTGGAGAACGGGGATATCCGGTTCGTGCCACAGCAGTACGAGAACATGTACTTTTCCTGGATGCGCGAGATCCAGGACTGGTGCATCTCCCGGCAGCTCTGGTGGGGCCACCGGATTCCCGCCTGGTATGACGACGAAGGCAGCATCTATGTGGGCCGCAGCGAAGAGGAGGTGCGCGAGCGCCACCAGCTCGGAGACCGCCCGCTGGAGCAGGACGAGGATGTGCTCGACACCTGGTTCAGCTCCGGGCTCTGGACCTTTTCCACCCTGGGCTGGCCGGAGGAAACGCCGGAGCTGAACACCTTTCATCCGACCAATGTGCTGGTCACCGGCTTCGACATCATCTTCTTCTGGGTCGCGCGGATGATCATGATGACGCTGTATCTGCGCAAGGAAATCCCCTTCCGCGATATCTATGTGCACGGGCTGGTGCGCGACGCTGACGGCCAGAAGATGTCCAAGTCCAAGGGCAATGTGCTCGATCCACTGGACCTGATCGACGGGATCTCCCTGGATGACCTGGTGGCCAAGCGCACCGCCGGGCTGATGCAGCCCAAAATGGCCGCGCGCATTGAAAAGCGCACCCGCAAGGAGTTTCCCGAAGGGATCAACGCCTACGGCACCGACGCGCTGCGCTTTACCTTCCTGTCGCTGGCTTCCACCGGCCGCGACATCAAGTGGGACATGGGCCGCATCGAGGGCTTTCGCAACTTCTGCAACAAGGTCTGGAACGCGGCGCGCTATGTGCTGATGAATACCGAGGGCGAGGACTGCGGCGGCAACGAGGACGCTGAAGTGGAACTGTCGCTGGCGGACCGCTGGATCATCAGCAGGCTCCAGCACGCCGAGCGGGAAACCACCGAGGCACTGGAGCACTACCGTTTCGATGAAGCCTCGATGGCCACCTACGAGTTCATCTGGAACGAGTATTGCGACTGGTATCTGGAGCTTTCCAAGCCCGTGCTCTACGGCGACGACTACAGCGAGGCGCAGAAACGGGGAACCCGCCAGACCCTGGTGCGGGTGCTGGAAACACTGCTTCGCATGGCTCATCCGTTCATCCCCTTTATCACCGAGGAGATCTGGCAGCGTGCGGCCCCCCTTGCCGGCCGACAGGGCGAGACCATCATGCTGCAGCCCTGGCCGCAGCCGCAGGTCGACAGGATCGACGAGACCGCCGAGCAGGACGTGGACTGGCTCAAGGCGGTCATCACTGCGGTGCGCAACATCCGCGGCGAGATGGGCATTGCCCCGGGTCGCGAACTGGAAGTCTACCTGCACAACGGCAGCGAACAGGACCGCCGCCGTCTGGACGACAACCGGACCTTCCTGTCCCGCCTGGCGAAGATCTCGTCCATTACCTGGCTGGAACCGGACGAGTCCGCCCCGCCTTCGGCCACCCAGCTGGTGGGCAACATGGAGATCCTGGTGCCCATGGCCGGGCTGATCGACAAGGAAGCGGAGATCGAACGGCTCACGCGGGAGATCGACAAGCTGCGCCGGGAAGCATCGCGCTGCGAAGGCAAGCTGGAAAACCCGCAGTTCGTCGACAAGGCTCCGACCGAAGTGGTGGACAAGGAACGCCAGAAGCTCGACGAGTACCGCTCCTCGGTGGCGCGCCTGGATGAACAGCTGGAGAAGATCAAGTATCTCTAGGGAACCCCGGCCCGCGCGACCTTCATGCCGGGCCAGTCTTGACGCGCGTCATTGGCCCCACCGGGCATTCTTTGTATAGTCTTTCCAGCAGAGGTTCCCATTCCCCGACCAGGGAGCGGCGATGGTTTCACCCGGCGAAATCATGGAAATGACGCGCACCCTCGCCTCGGCGGGTCCGGTGGTGCGTCCGGTACCTCGCAAGCGGGCCATCTCGCTGGGGTGGGTGATGGCGGAGTCGGCCCGGGCGCGCCCGGACGCCGTCTTCTGCATCTTCGAGGGCCGCACGGTGACCTGGGGGGAATTCGACCGCCAGGCCAACCGGCTCGCCCACCTGCTGCGCTCGTTCGGCGTGGCCCGGGGCGATGCCGTGGGCGTGTTCATGGAAAACAGGGTGGAGTTCCTGCTGGCCTGCGTGGCCCTTTCCCGGCTCGGCGCCCGCGCCGGTCTGATCAATACCGGGGTGCGGGGCAAGTCACTGCTTCACTGTCTGGAAAGCATCGGCGCACGCAGGCTGCTGTTCGGCGAGGAGCTGGCGGAAGCCGTTGCGGAAGTACGCGACGAACTGCCCTTCGAGCCCGAGCCGCAGAGACTGCTTCTTGTTCGCGACAGCGCCAGCGAGCCGGCTCCGGGGGAGAGTCTGGATGTCCTCGGGGAACTGGAACACCACAGCGGTTCCCTGCCGGAGGTAACCCGGGATATTCGCGCCGGCGAAATCGCCTTCTACATCTTCACTTCGGGCACCACGGGCCTGCCCAAGGCCTCGATCATCACCCATGAGCGCTGGCTGCGCATGGCCCGTGTCTTTACCCATCTTTCGCTGCGCATGCGCGAGCACGACCGCATCTATGTATGCGTGCCCATGTACCATTCCAACGGCATCTATGTGGGCCTCGGAAGCGTTGCGCTCAGCGGCGGCTCCATGTTCCTGCGGCGGCGTTTCTCCGCTTCATCCTTTCTGGACGAGACCCGCGAATACCGGACCAGCCGCTTCGTCTATATCGGCGAGCTCTGCCGGTACCTGCTCAACCAGCCGGCGCGCCCCGACGACGGCAACAATCCGCTGGAGACGATCACCGGAAACGGCCTGCGCCCGGATATCTGGAAGGCCTTCCGCGAGCGCTTCAACATACCGCGGATCATCGAGTTCTATGGCGCCACGGAAGGCAACGGCGGCTGCATGAACCTGTTCAACAAGGACGAGACCGTCGGTTTCTGTGCCCAGCCCCACGCCCTGGTGAAGTTCGACGTGGAGAACGAGCAGATCATCCGCGACCGGCGCGGACGCTGCATCCGCGCGGAAAAGGGCGAAACCGGACTGATGCTCATGAAGATCAGCCCGCTGGCCCGCTTCGAGGGCTATACCAGCCGCGAGGCCACGGAGAAGAAGGTCCTGCGGGGCGTATTCGGCAAGCGCGACGCCTGGTTCAACACCGGCGACCTGCTGCGTCAGGTGGATGTGGGCTTTGCGCTGGGGCTGCCTCATTACCAGTTCGTCGATCGCGTCGGAGATACTTTCCGCTGGAAGGGCGAGAACGTATCGACCAACGAGGTGGCCGATCTGATCAATGAAAGCGCCGAGGTGGAGTACTCCAATGTGTACGGTGTCACCCTGCCCGGCACCGACGGCCGGGCGGGGATGGCGGCCATTGTCCCGACCTCGGACCACCCGGACCTGGACGCTCTGTCGGAGCACATCCGCCGCAGCCTGCCTCACTTCGCGCAGCCGGTATTCCTGCGCATTCTCCCGCAGATGGATACCACCGGAACCTTCAAGCTCAAGAAGACCGACCTGGTCAGGGAGGGCCATGATCCCGAACGGATCGGTGATCCGCTGTATGTGCTCAAGCCCGGGAGCGAACGATACGAGGCGCTGGACCGGGAATTCCACAAGCGGATCCTGGCGGGCCAGGCCGGATACTGACCCGGAATCCGGAGCGCTTCCGCAACGCCCACGCCCGACAGGCGGGTCACAGGTCCCGGCCCCGGTTATTTTTTCCTCCGGCCACCGACCACTGACAACCGAGCACTGAACCGGACCCTCCCTGCCAGCGGCCATGCTGTGTATACTCGTTTTCTCCGCATCAAGGGGAACCCGCGCCATGACCGATGAACGTCGCGACCGGATTCTTGCGGCCGCCCGGGAAGTCTTTGCCCGGGAAGGTTTCCGTTCCGCCGAGGTAAAGACCGTCGCCGAACAGGCCGGCGTGGGCAAGGCCACCATCTACAAGTTCTTCCAGTCCAAGGAGGAGCTGCTGATGGTGATCGTGGAGGAGAATCTCAACCAGCTCCGCGACCAGGCGCTCAGACACCTGGTGGGAAGCAAGCCGCCGCTGGAGCGCATGGAGGATGCCTGCCGGGCCATTGCCCGTTTCATCAGCCACAACCGGGCCTTCACACGGGTGCTGATCCAGGAGGCCGGGGATTTCGCCGGCGAGATCCAGCGCCGCCACCTTGCCCTGATGGAGCAGAACCTTCCCCTGGCGGAGGCATTCTTCAGCGAACTGCGCAAGGACGGCTATTTCGTGGCGCTCGATACCCGCGAGACCATCCAGATGATGATGAACCTGGTCATGGGCTCGGCCTACACCTGGGCACTCACCGGCGAGGGCGACCTGGAAGCCCAGGCGGTCAAGTACATGCGAATCCTGGTGGCGGGGCTGCGCACCGACCCGAAGAAAGTGGCGCCCTGACGGGCGCCACGGTTGTCGGCGGTCGGTTGTCGGCGGTCAGAAAAGGAGAGCCAGAGGGGACAAGGGGCCGAACAATGGCGCTCCATGCGTTCCGTTTTCCCGGCTTTGCTACGGCAGCATGTCTTTCGTCCGACCACTGACCACCGACCACCGACCACTGACCACTGACCACTGACGACCGACCACCAGGCGTGGCCCGAAGGGCCACGCCTACCGCTGTCCGAGCAGCTCGTCCGAGGACTCCCCCGTAACGACAGCCATGGCCACTCCGGTCATCACCCGCTTGCAGCGTGCCACCTCCTCTTCCGTACAATGGCCGTCGGAGAGCAGGTACAGCGAGTAGCTTTCCAGCGACCAGAGGATGGTACGGATCACCAGGGGATCGAATTTCCGGCCCAGCAGCCGCTCGACTTCCGAAGCGAGCACATTGGTGGCCAGTTCCTGGGCCTTTTCCCGGTGGGGGGCCAGCGCGGAGCCGGAATGGCGGGCCTCTTCCATCATCAGGCGAATCACCGGGCCCATGCTCACGTGATAGTCGAAATAGATATCGGTGGTGTTGCGGATGATCTCGGAGATCGTGCGCGAGCGCTGCACCTGCTGCTGGAACCGCAGCAGCATGTTCTCCACGAAGATCCGGTAGATGTTCTCCAGCACATCCAGCTTGTTGCGGAAGTACTTGTAGAAGGTGCGCCGGGAGATGTTGGCCGCGTCGAGCAGATGCTGCACGGTGGTGCGCTCCAGACCGCGCTGGGCAAAGACCGCCATTGAGTGGATCAGGATCTCCGCGCGCGCGCGGGAGCGCTGCCCGTGCTCGTCGCCCTCGTAGTAATCGAGTACCTGGTTGACCACCTCGCGGATGGCATCCAGATCATGGTTCGTACTTGATTCCATGGTCCCGCCGTGCTTGCCTGACATTGTGTTTACCGGGAAGCTTACCCAAGACAATACCCACAGTAAACATGAAGTTTATAGCTGTTACATTTCGTCCGATACAGGGAGATGCCCATGAGTGTGGAGAAGGTCTGGCGGATCGCGGTCCTGCCCGGTGACGGGATCGGCCCGGAGGTGACCGCCGGAGCGCTGCGCTGCCTGGCGTTGCTGCGTGAGCGCGGCCTCTGCGCGCTGCAGTGGGAAGAACTGGAATGGCCGTCCACCGACTGGCACCGGCGCCACGGGCGCATGATGCCGGAGGACGGGCTGGCAAGGCTGGGCGAATACGACGCCCTGCTGCTGGGCGCACTGGGCGACCCGGGCCCCCTGAGCGACGCCGGCCGCTATGTGCTTTCCGACAGCATTTCGCTGGCGCCGCTTCTGCAGATCCGCAAGGGCTTCGACCAGTGGGTCTGCGAGCGGCCCGCCCGGCAACTTCCCGGCGCACGCTGCTACCTGGCCGACCCCCGTGCCCGGGAGACGGACATGCTGGTGATCCGGGAAAACAGCGAGGGCGAGTATGTGGGCATGGGCGGACGGCTGCGCCCCGGTACCAGCGAGGAAATCGTCACCCAGACGGAGCTGTTCACCCGCCGGGGCACCGAACGGATCATCCGCTACGGCTTCGAACGTGCCCGGGCCCGTGCCGCCGAGCGCCGTGAGGCCGGCAGCGCGCGCACCTTCACGGATGCGGCGGGCAACGAGCGCGACAGTCAGCTGTGCCTGATCACCAAGCGTAATGCACTCAGCCACTGGGGGGATCTCTACACGGAAGTCTTCGCCGAGATCGCCCCCGAGTACCCGGATGTGGCCACCCACCACGAACTGGTGGACGCCGCCTGCATGAAGTTCGTGCAGGCTCCCTGGCAATTCGATGTGGTGGTGGCCAGCAATCTCCAGGGCGACATTCTCACCGACCTGGCGGCCGTGATCTCCGGCGGCCTGGGCGTGGCGCCGTCCTGCAACCTGAACCCGGACGACCGCTCGCGCCCGTCCATGTTCGAGCCCACCCACGGCAGCGCTCCGGACATCGCCGGGCGGAACCTGGCCGACCCCACCGCCATGCTGTTCACCACCGCCCGCATGCTCTACTGGCTGGGCGAATCCGACGAGCATGCCGCCAGGGCCGGAGAACTACTGCATGAGGCCACTGCGGCGGACCTTGCCGAGCACGGGGGCAGCCGCCGTGCCACGGATGCGGTCACCGAAGCCGTACTTGCCCGCCTGGAAGGACTCTGCGGCGAATGAGTGACCGCCACGGATCGCCCGTCGGCGCGAAGGCGCCGGCGTCCATGCTACAGTGACTGACGAAACCCACATCGGGAGGTAGAAACGTGAGCAAGGGCAAAGGCATTCTCTCTCCGGCACTGAAACAGGCCACTTCGGTAACCGCCTGGCGCGGAGAAGGCGTGTACGTCTACGACCGGGATGACAACCGGTATCTGGATTTCACTTCCGGCATCGGAGTGACCAGCACGGGGCACTGTCATCCCCGGGTGGTGGAGGCGGCGCAGAAGCAGGTGGCCACCATGATCCACGCCCAGTACGCCACCGTGATCAATCCGCGCCTGCTGGAACTGAGTGAAAAGCTTGCTGAGCTGATGCCGGGCGATATCGACGCGGTGTCCTACTCCAACGCGGGCACCGAAGCCATAGAGGGTGCGTTGCGGCTGGTCCGCCACGCCACCGGCAAGCCCAACGTGATCGTCTTCCAGGGCGGCTTCCACGGCCGGACCATGGGTTCGCTGTCGCTGACTTCGTCCAACGTGGGCCTGCGCACCGGTATCCAGCCCATGATGGCCGGCGTGGAAGTCGCACCCTTTCCCCATGCCCATCGCTACGGCTGGGGCAAGCAGGAAACCGAGGAATTCTGCCTGCGTGAGCTCGACCATCTGATGGCCACCCGTTCGGCACCCCGGGAAACCGCGGCGGTACTGGTGGAGCCGGTGCAGGGCGAAGCGGGCTACATCCCGGCGGGAAGCACCTTCATGCAGGGTCTGCGCGAGCGTTGTGACCGTCACGGCATGCTGCTGGTGATCGACGAGGTGCAGGCCGGCTTCGGACGCACGGGGAAATTCTGGGGCCATGAGCACTTTGATGTGCAGCCGGACATCGTGATCACCGCCAAGGGCCTGGCCAGTGGTTTTCCGATTTCCGCCTTCGCGGCCAACCGGGACTTGCTGTCGCAGTCGCTGCCCGGCACCCAGGGCGGCACCTACGGCGGCAATGCCGTGGCCGCCGCCGCCGCGCTGGCCACCATCGAGGTCTTCCGGGAGGAAAACCTGGTGGAAAACGCCGCGAAGATGGGCGCGCGCCTGCGCGAGGGTCTGGAGTCGCTGCAGAAGCAGTACCCGGAAATGGACGATGTGCGGGGCATGGGCCTGATGCAGGGCGTGGAAATGCGCGACGGCGACGGCAAGCTCGACGGTGAGCGCACCGGCAAGCTGGTCGCGGCCTGCGAGAAGCACGGCATGCTGATGCTGCGCTGCGGCGCCTACCTCGAAAACGTACGTTTTCTGCCGCCACTGATCGTCAACGCCGAGCAGATCGACCAGGCGCTTTCGATCTTCGAGACGGCGCTGAAGGAAACGCGGGCCTGACGGCGGCTACGGGCTTCGGGCTACGAGCTTCGAGGCATCTGGCGCGGCGAAGCC
>SLJS01000310.1 GCA_007135015.1 Alcanivorax sp.
CGCCCGGGTCGTTGAACTGGCTGGCAATGGTGGGATAGACCGGCACCTGGTCGTTGCTCAGCTCAAAGGCCAGGCGATTGCGCTTCCACTGTTTGCGCACATCGCGCAGCGCGTCCTCGGCGCCGCGCTTTTCGTACTTGTTGAGCACCACCATCTCGGCGTAGTCCAGCATGTCGATCTTCTCCAGCTGACTCGCCGCCCCATAGTCGGAGGTCATGACATAAACGGGGAAGTCCACCAGATCGACGATCTCGGTATCGGCCTGGCCGATGCCAGCGGTCTCCACCAGCACCAGCCCATAGCCGGCGCCGCGCAGGAACTCGATGCAGTGCCGCAGCACACCGGAGGTGGCCAGATGCTCGCGGCGGGTGGCCATGGAGCGCATGAACAGCCGCTCCGAGCGCAGCGAATTGACGCGGATGCGATCGCCGAGCAGCGCGCCACCGGTGCGCCGGCGGGTGGGATCCACCGCCAGCACCGCGATCCGCATTTGCGGGAAATTGCGCAGGAAGCGGTTGATCAGCTCGTCGGTAACCGAGGACTTGCCGGCCCCGCCGGTGCCGGTGAGCCCGACCACCGGGACCTTACTACCCTTGCGGGTCCATTCGCGCTCCCTGAGCTTGATCTCGGAGTCACTCAGCAGACCGCATTCCAGGGCGGTAAGCATGGCCGCCACACTGCCCGGGTCACCGGCGTCGGCGCTTTCGGGCACCCCGCGCGCGGTGCGCGCCGCGTGCGTGCGCGCCACCAGATCCTCGATCATGGCCTTCAGGCCCATGTCCATGCCGTCATCCGGGCTGTAGATGCGCTCCACACCATAGTCGTGGAGCTGGCGGATCTCGTCGCGCGTAATGGTGCCGCCTCCGCCGCCGAATACCCGGATATGGCCGGCGCCGCGTTCGGCGAGCATGTCCACCATGTAGCGGAAGAACTCGTTGTGCCCGCCCTGATAGGAGCTCACGGCAATGCCGTCGGCGTCCTCCTGGATAGCGGCATCGACAATATCCCGCACGGCCCGGTTGTGGCCCAGGTGAATCACTTCACAGCCCTGCCCCTGGATCAGCCGGCGCATTATGTTGATGGCGGCGTCGTGGCCGTCGAATAGCGAAGCCGCGGTGACAAAGCGCAGCGGCACCCCGGTGTCGGCCTGCGGCGATGCCTGAAGATCGGATGCGGTGCGGCTCATGGGCTTTCCTCGGCAAGGGCGTAAAGCTGCCATTCTAGCCGGGGCAAGCCGCCAGGGGCGAGTGCGGGGCGCGGTGGCCGGCGGTCGGTGGTCGGTGGTCGGAACGAATAGCGCGCTGTAGCCCGGATGGAGGCCGAAAGCCGTAATCCGGGAAACTGCCAGAGCGATCGGGACAAAGCGCAGGGTTCGTCACCTTTCGCGGTCGAGCAAAGGTGCCCGGCCCGGGTTACCATCTCTCAAGGCTTTCCCGTACTTCCACCCCCTCTCCCTGTCCCTCTCCCACCAGGAGGGTGTCGTAAAAGGCTTGCGGGAGCGCACGTTGGGGCGCGAAGAACCTAGCACCATTCCGGAATCCAGGGCCTTCTCGGCCTTGCTGGAGGGTCCCCTCTCCCCGCCGTGGGAGAGGGACAGGGAGAGGGGGATCGAATTACGGGAAAGCATTGAGTAGTGCGGCTACCGTAGCCTTCCCCCTCTCCCCAACCCCTCTCCCACGAGGGGAGAGGGGCTTTTACGACACCCTCAAAAGGGGAGAGGGGATTCTCCAGAAAGCCATGCCGGTGGGCTGGCAGGCCGCGATTCTGTCCTCAGCCCTTCCGACCACTGCGGACTGACAACTGACCGCTCCACTCCCCGCGCGGCTCACTCCAGGCCCCAGTCATCCATCTGTTGCTGATAAGGGGCAACCTGGGTGCTGTGAATGGTGTAGCCGGTTGTTGCCAGTTCCGTCTTGCCGGCATCAATTTTCATTTCTCCGGTGACCCAGACGGTAGCAAAGGCGCGTTCGATGCGTGCGGTGTTGCCTTCGGTCATCTCCACCAGCACGGTCTGGTTGCGCGGCGGCGGGGGCACATGGATACAGGCGCCGAAGTACGGCACCAGCAGAAAGGAAGTCACGTTGCGGCCATCGCCTTCCAGGGGAATGGCATAGCCGGCCAGGCGAATGGACTGGCCGTCGAGCTCCTCCACCATGGGGGCACTGTCCCAGACCTCCTCCACCCGGGCAAAGAGTTCCTGCGCACGGGGATCGTCGTCCTCGAGCATGTCCAGGTCGACGTCCAGATCGTCAAACAGGTCATCCGGTGGCCAGCCCGCGGGAATCATTTCTTCCCACTCGAGCACCCGGGGCTCCGCTACCGCGGCGGCGCTACAAAGCAGCCATGCCGTCGCCACCGCCAGAATCCATCCGGACCTGTTGTATTCGGTTTTCATAAACGCACCGTCATTCCGTCCTGCAATGCATTGAGGCAGGCCCGCGTGGCCGGCCAGAGCCCGGCGACCAGGCCGCCGCCGATCACCGCCGCCAGCAGCCACCACTCCCTGGGGGAAGGCGGCCAGGCGGAAATCGTCATGCCCAGTGCGCTGCCGAGCCAGGCACCGGCGGCGGCCACCACCGCCTGCATCACCACCACCCCGAGCAACGCGCCCAGCACGGTCAGCAGCAGGGTCTCGCCCAGTATCAGCGCGAAGATCTGCCAGGGCCGGGCACCCAGGGCGCGCAGTATGGCCATCTCCCGCCGGCGTTCGTTGAGCCCGGTCAGCAGCGCGCTCATCATGGCCACCAGCGCCACCACCAGCACCAGCAGTGACACCGCCAGCAGGGCGCGCTCGCCCACCGCCAGCAGGTCCCAGAGTTGCTGCAGGGTCAGCCGGGGCAGTATGGCCATCAGCGCCTCGTCCTGGAAGTTGTTCACGTCGCGCTGCACCCCGAACACCGCCACCCGGGATTCCAGCCCCACCAGAAAGGCGGTAATGCCTGAGGGGGTGAGATCCATCCGTCTGGCCTGTTCGGCGGAAATACTCAGCCCCGGTACCGGTGCGCCGCCGCGCCAGTCCACATGGATGGCCTCGAAACCTTCCAGACTGACATGCACACTCTGATCCACGGGCGTGCCCGTTGGTTCAAGAATGCCGGTGACGAAGAACGGCTTGTCGTCATGGCGGGTATGGGCCATTTCGCCGCCACCATGGGCGACGATAATGCGGTCGCCCACCGAGTAGCCCAGTTCGCGCGCCACCCGGGCGCCGAGCACCGCATCGAAGACCCCGTCGAATTCTTCACCCTCGGCCAGTTTCAGAGACCGGCGGTCGCCGTAGCGGTAATGCTCGAAGTAGTCGCGATTGGTGGCCACCACGGGAAAGCCCCGGTGGGAGTCGCCCAGGGACAGGGGCACGGTCCATTTCACCCGGTCGTGTTCCGCGAACGTCCGATAACTTTCCCAGCTGACATTGCTGGTGGGCTCGCCCAGGCGGAAGACGCTGTAGAGCAGCAGGTTCACCGGGCCGGTGCGCGCGCCCACCACCAGGTCCACGCCGGAGACCGTATTGGCGAAGCTGGTGCGGGCCTGATCGCGCAGGCGCTCCACGCCCAGCAGCAGCACCACGCTCAGAGCAATGGACACCACCACCAGTGCGGCGGTGCCGCGACGGTTCCAGAGACTGCGCCAGGCCAGGGAAGCGAGATTCACGCGCCGGCCTCCTGCGCCACGCGGTTGATTTCACCGAGCTCCAGATGCCGGTCGAAGGCGGCGGCCAGGGCCCGGTCATGGCTGACGAACAGCAGCGCCGCCCCGGTCTCGCCGCACTGCTCGGTCAGCAGCGCGACAAAATCCGCCCGCCGGTCGGCGTCGAGTGCGGAGGTGGGCTCGTCGGCGAGCACCAGCTCCGGGGCGCCGATCAGCGCCCGGGCGGCGGCCACCCGCTGCTGCTGGCCCACCGACAGCTCGGTTACCGGCCGTGCAAGCACTCGCTCGGCGTCCAGCCCCAGCCGGCCGAGCAGCCTGCGAGCCTGGGCGGCCACGGAGCCGTCCCGCTGCTCCGCCCGGTTTCGTCGCGTGTGCGAGAAACGACACGGCAGCATCACGTTGTCGAGCACCGGCAGCCAGGGCAGCAGATTGAACATCTGGAAGATCACACCAAGGTGGTCGGCGCGGAAGCGGTCGCGCCCGGGGCCGGACAGGACCCGGGTGTCATGGCCGAGCACCCGGACCCGGCCGTCGCCGGGCACCAGCACCCCCGCCACCAGGGAAAGCAGGGTGCTCTTGCCGGAGCCGCTGGGCCCGCCGAGAAACAGGCGCTCGCCGGCACCCACTTCCAGTCGCTCGATCTCGAGCACCGGCGCGTCCTTGCGGCGCCAGCGGAACGAGACACGATCCACCTCCAGGGCGGGCGCTCGGGTCATGGCATCAGTACCCGCTGATTGCCGTGCTGCAGTCGGGTGCGGGCCTGTGCTTCTTCCGTGACCACCTCCACGTCCAGTCGCTCCAGACCGGAAAGGACGCCACCCAGAGCCACATCCAGATGGCCGAGTGCCTCCGGGGCGGCGCATTCGAACACATGGGTGACATGAAAGTCTCCGTGTCCGCCATCATCCCCGTCGTCGGCCAGGGCCGTGTTCACCCGGGCGGATACCGGCGAGCAGTCCGCTTCCAGGGGCAGCCGGACCAGGGCGGAAGGCTCCTCCAGACGGGCTTTCGCATCCTCGACGGCGCGCCGTTGCGCGTCATCCGCGGGACTGTGCTCGAAACCCACCACATCCATGGCCGGCACCTTCAGTTCCAGATGCAGGGTGCCCTCGTCCAGAGCCACCTGCATGACCGCCTGCCCGTGCACATGGGGCCCGTGTGCCTGGACTGCCAGACCCGGCACCGCCATCAGAGACAGCGCCAGCAGGATGTGCACCGGGCTGCCAAGCCATTTTCCGCGTCGATACATACCGGCCCTCTTCATTTCTTGCCCTCTCCGCCCGTTCTATCGGCGTTATAGAATAACACTTCCGGGATATTGCCCCAGCATCCCGGCCTCGGTAAAGCCCGGCCACAACAGGTATACTGCTGCGCCTCGAGCCCGCAGTCCGGAACCATTTCCCGGTGTGCGGACTCCAACGGCCCAACCGAGCTCAAGGAGAAAGGCTGATGATGCGCCTTGCACTGCCCGTACTGCTGGTATTCGCCACGGCCTGCGCGCCCGCGCCGGAGCCCGAGGAAGTCAGTGGTACCTGGCTGCTGCAGACCCCTTCCGCCCAGGAGCGGCGCCAGATGCTGGTGCTGGATGAAAGCGGCCGGCTGCATCTGCTCGGCTTCGGGGACCGCCAGGGGATCGAATGGGAGGTCGACGGCGACCGGCTGGACCTGGTGATGCTTTCACGCAGCTCGGGCATGCGCATCAGCGAAAGGCTGTCCTATTCCCTTGCCGACGGCCGGCAGCTGCACATTTCCGGCGCTTCGCCGCTGGCCGGCAGCTACGCCCGGGAAGACAACGGAACGATTCGCCTGGAGGGCGAGCTGACGCTGCCGGAAGACCACGAATTCCCTTCCGGAAGCGTGCTGGCGCTGGTGATCGAGGGGCTCGACGAGGACGGCGAAGTCACCGACGCCATGGACCATCAGCTCGAGAAACTTCCCGACGGTGCCCGCTCCACCGGCTTCCAGATCCATCTGGATCCCCAGACCATGATCGACGCCGCCGCGCACCAGTTGCGCGCCAAGATCATTGTCGACGGCGCGCCCACCTACGCCAGCCGCCAGCCGAGGGCGCTGGACGTCACGGAGGCAGAGCAGAGGTTCGATCTTGAACTCGAAGGCATCGGCAATGCCGCCGGCCCGGCGGCGGACCCGGGCGAGGCGGATGACTACAGTGTGATCCGTCACGGTCACTACATGTACTTCGCCGGCAATGCCACCTTCACTGAATGCAACACGGACCGCCGCTGGCCCGTGGCCTCCGGCGGAGCGGCCGAGCAATTGCAGAACACCTACCTGGACCGTCGCGAAGAACGTGACAAGCCCGTGCTGCTGTCGCTGCGAGGCCAGGTCCGCGAGGACACCGACCAAGCCAACGGGCTCGTGCTGCATGCCGAGCATCTCCAGAAGGTGCTGCCCACCGGTACCAAGTGCGTCAAGGATGCGGCGGAACTCGAAAACACCTACTGGAAGGCCCAGCGGCTGGCCGACCGGAAGGTCCGGCCCCGGGACAGCCGCCAGCAGCCGCACATGGTGCTCGACAGTGAAGAACAGCGCGCCGCCGGGGAACTGGGCTGCAACCGTTTCCGCGCCGACTACGAAACCGGCGACGGCACACTGGAACTTTCCGGACTGGCGATTACACGCCGGGCCTGCGAACGTGGCGAGGACGTGGAAAAACATTTCTCCGAGGCCCTGGAGAAGACCCGGGGCTATCGTCTGGAGGCGGACAGGCTCGATCTCCTGGATGAGGACGACGGCGTTCTGGCCGAACTCCAGGCGGTCTACCGGCTGCCCTGAAACAGACACAGGACCACGCCATGGAACAGGCCCTGATTCTTCGCCATGTACCCTTCGAGGATGCCGGGGCCATTGTGCCCTGGCTCGAAGAACGTGGCCTGTCACCGCACGAACTCCGCCTCTGGGAAAACACGCCGCTGCCGGAACAGCCTCCCGACTGGCTGATCATCATGGGCGGGCCCATGAGCATCCAGGACGAGACGCAGCATCCCTGGCTCCCCCGCGAGAAGGCCTTTATTCGCAGGTGCATTGATGCCGGCACCACCATTGTCGGCGTCTGCCTGGGCGCGCAGTTGCTCGCCGAGGCCCTCGGCGCCCGGGTGCAGTCCGGCGAGCCGGAAATCGGCTGGTTCCCGGTACGCCCGGCTGGGGACCATCCGCTGGCCCGGCACTTCATGGATGAAACCCCGGTACTCCACTGGCACAGCGACCGCTTCGACATCCCGCAAGGCGCCGTGCATCTGCTGGCCAGTGATGCCTGCCCGGGTCAGGCCTTCCTGTACGGCGACCGCATCCTGGGCCTGCAGTTTCACCTTGAGATGGACGAGCCGGGCCTGGACACCCTGAGCCGCGAGTGCGCCGAAGAGCTGGATACGGGGCGCCGCTGGATCCAGAACCGCGAGACGCTGCTGCGCCGGGCGGGATGGCACGGCCGCGAATGCCGTGACAGGCTGCATGCACTGCTGAACAACCTTGCGGGGTTGCGGAAAGCGGATCCGGGACCGAACCTGTAACCTCGCCACCGATTTCATGACCGGGGGAACAGCTTGCCAGCTCTCGCACTCACGGCCTTCGGGGCTGTCATCATCGCTACCGTGGTTCTGGTTCTGACGCTCTGGTACCGCAAGCGCGCAGGCCTGGCTCTGCCGAACCCGTGGAAACGCAGCCCCCGGGAACGACGCCCGGGCTGGGTCTTCTTCCTGTCGCTGGTCTTTCTCGCAGGGTTCGTGGCACTGGGCGCTTCCGCCCCCGACCGCCTGGCGGACTGGTCCGGCCAGGCACTGGAATTCACCACCGCACATTTCGGCTGGCTCTACCTGTTCGTCACCACCGGATTCCTGATCTTCTGCGTCGGTGTTGCCTTCAGTGATTACGGTCATATCCGTCTGGGCGCGGATGGCGAAAGCCCGGAATTCTCCTATCCCGCCTGGCTTGGCATGATCTTTTCGGCGGGGATGGGCGTGGGGCTGGTGTTCTGGGGGGTGGCCGAGCCCATGAGCCACTACATGGACCCGCCCCTGGGCCGCGCCACGGCGGAGTCGCCGGAGGCCGCCCGGCTGGCCATGCAGTATTCGCTCTTTCACTGGGGCTTTCACCAGTGGGCCAACTTCGCGATCGTGGGCCTTGCCATCGCCTATGTGCGCTTTCGCCAGCAACGCCCGGGGCTGATCAGCGAGACCTTCCGTTCCACGCTGGGCAACCGGGTCGACGGCGGCGCCGGCCATGCCATCAATACGCTTGCCGTGCTCTCCACAGTGGTGGGCATCGCCACCACGCTGGGACTGGGTGTCATCCAGATCAACAGCGGTCTGGCCTCGGTACTGGACATCGACTTCGGCATCAATCAGCAGCTGGCGATTCTCGGTGGCGTGGCCATCGTGTTCCTGCTCTGTGCGCTGGCGCCGCTGGAAAGCGGCATACGCTACGTCAGTGACGCCAACATGATGCTCGCCGGCGGCCTGCTGCTGTTCGTGTTCTTCTTCGGGCCAACGGACTTCATCACCGCCGTGATGACCAACGCCATCGGCGATTACTTCAACAACATCATCGGCATGAGTCTGGTGATGACGCCCTACACCGGCGAGGACTGGGTGGAACGCTGGACCATCTTCTACTGGGCCTGGGGGCTGTCCTGGGCGCCCTTTGTGGGCTCGTTCATTGCGCGCATCTCCCGCGGGCGGACCATTCGCGAATTCGTGCTTGGCGTGATCGGCGTTCCGGTACTGCTGAGCACTTTCTGGTTTTCCACCTTCGGGGGCTCAGCGCTGTTCTTCGAGCTGTTCGAGGGCGCGGCCATAGGCGAAGCGGTTACCCGGGAAATGAGCTCGGCGCTGTTCGCGACCATTGACCATCTTCCCGCCGGGCAGGTCATCAGCGCGCTGGTCCTTGCGCTGATCATCCTGTTCGTGATCACTTCGGCGAACTCCGCCACCTTTGTGCTGGGCATGTTCACGGGCAAGGGCGTGCTCAACCCGGCACGACTGCTCCGGCTGATCTGGGGTGTGGTGCAGGTACTGGTCACCGCGGTGCTGCTGCTCAGCGGCGGCCTGGTCGCGTTGCAGACCATGTCGATTGTCGCGGCCTTTCCGTTCATGGTCCTGATGATCTTCATGGCCGCGGCGCTGCTCAGATCCCTGCGCGATGAGCGCCGTCAGACCGAACTCCACAATGCCATCATGCAGGAACGGTTGCGGCGGCTGCTGGAAGCCCATGAGTCGCCCGAGGGCCCCACCGACCTCTTTCCGCCGGAAGACGAGGACCAGGACAGGCCGTGATCAAACATGCCGGGGGTGAAGGAATTCGGGCCCCGGGGCGCGCTACTGCCGGTGTTCTTCCCGGGACGCCTTGATCATGTAGAGGATCCCGAGAAGGGTGATGGCCCCGCCCGGTATATAGAAGGCATGGTCATTAAGCGAAAGACCCGTGCCCACCATCAGGGTGCCCACCACCACCAGGGGTGTGGCGATTACCCGGAATTTTCTGGCCGGCTCCATGAGTGCACTCCGTACGTTCGGGCCGCAAACTCTACCAGCCGCCAACGCCCGCGGGAATAACAGGGACAAGGGACAAGGGACAAGGGACAAGGGCGTGCGACAGGTTTCCCTCTCCCTTGATGAGGGCGTCGCAAAAGGTTTTCGTTGGCGAAGCAGGTCGATCAATGGGCTCCCTCCCCCGCGAGGGAGGGTGTCGCAAAAACCCTCGACGACCGAACAAGGAAGCTCCCTCCCCCGTGAGGGGGAGGGTTGGGGTGGGGAGAGCGGCCGAAGGCCGCGCAAGGCCGCCTGCGGCGGCCTCCCCCTCCATACCGCTTGCGCGGCCCGGAGCCTCGCAGAGCTCGGCTCGCTCCGGCGGCG
>SLJS01000339.1 GCA_007135015.1 Alcanivorax sp.
CCATGAACGGCTCCACGGTGACGCTGGAAACCGGGCTCTGCCTGTTGAATACCGGATCGGGCCGGTGCCAGCTGGCAAGCGAAAGCTATCGGGTTCACTTCCGTCGGCTGTCCCGGCAGGCCCTGGAGCGCTATCTGGACCGGGAGCAGCCGTTCGACTGCGCGGGCAGTTTCCGCTCCGAGGCACTGGGCATCACCCTGTTCCGTGCCATGGAGGGCCGGGATCCCAACACGGTCATCGGGCTGCCCCTGATTCTGCTTACGGAGTTGCTCAACGCCGAGGGCATCGCCCTGCCATAGAAGGAGCAAGGGGCAAAAGCGTTCCGCCGGGCTCCTCCTTTCATTTGCTCCTATTGTTGCTGGCTATCACCTCTATTTCACGCCTGGATTGTAAGCTATCGAGATAAGGTTCATAACATGGGACCAGGCAAAGCGACGCAAGCGAGGACCTCATGGCCAGAAGCGATAACAGCTCAGGAAAATGCCCGGTAATGCACGGGGCGCAGACCCGCATCGGCGGCAAGGGCACCACCGACGAGCAATGGTGGCCCAACCAGCTCAATATCGGAATCCTTCACCAGCATACCCCGGAGTCGAGCCCCATGGACCGGGATTTCGACTACGCGGAGGCATTCAGCAAGCTCGATATCAAGGCCGTCAAGGAGGATATCTACGCCCTGATGAGGGATTCGAAGGACTGGTGGCCGGCGGACTATGGCCACTACGGGCCCCTTTTCATCCGCATGACCTGGCACGCCGCCGGCACCTACCGCAGCGGCGACGGCCGTGGCGGCGGCGGCACCGGCAACCAGCGCTTCGCGCCCATCAACAGCTGGCCGGACAACGGCAACCTGGACAAGGCCCGGCGCCTGCTATGGCCGATCAAGAAGAAGTACGGCAACAGGATCTCCTGGGCCGATCTGATCATTCTCGCCGGCAACTGCGCGCTGGAGGACATGGGCCTGAAGACCTTCGGCTTCGGCGGTGGCCGGGAAGACATCTATGCTCCGGAAGCAGACATCTACTGGGGCGCCGAGGACGAATGGCTCGACAGCAAGCGCTACAGCGGCGACCGTGACCTGGAAAGGCCGCTGGCCAACGTGCAGATGGGCCTGATCTATGTGAACCCGGAAGGTCCGGACGGCGAACCGGATCCGGAAAAGGCCAGTCACGACATCCGCGAGACCTTCGCGCGCATGGCCATGGACGACTACGAAACCGTGGCCCTGATCGCCGGCGGTCACACTTTCGGCAAGACCCACGGCGCCGGCGACCCTGCAAAGGTGGGGCCGGAACCCGAAGCCGCGCCGCTTTCGCAGCAGGGCCTGGGCTGGAAGAGCAGCCACGGCAGCGGCAAGGGCGACGACACCATCACAAGCGGTCTGGAAGGCGCCTGGACACCCACGCCCACCCGGTGGGACATGAAGTTCTTCGATCTGCTGTTCGGCTACGAGTGGGAGCTCACCAAAAGCCCCGCCGGCGCGTACCAGTGGAAACCGAAGGATATCCGGGAAGAGGACAAGGTAGTCCTGGCGCATGACCCCTCGAAGAAGGTCGCGCCCATGATGGCCACCACGGATCTGTCGCTGAAAGTGGACCCGAACTACCGGAAGATCTCGGAGCAGTTCCACAGTAATCCGGAAGAGTTTGCCGACGCCTTTGCTCGCGCCTGGTTCAAGCTGCTGCACCGGGACATGGGGCCGAAGACACGCTATCTCGGCCCCGAGGTTCCGGACGAGGACCTGATCTGGCAGGACCCGGTGCCCCCCGTGGAGCACGAACTCATCGGCGACCGGGACGTCGAGGACCTCACCAAGAAGATCCTGGATGCCGGCCTGTCCACCTCCGAGCTGGTACAGACTGCCTGGGGCTCCGCAAGCACCTTCCGCAACGCCGACAAGCGCGGCGGCGCCAACGGCGCCCGCATCCGCCTGGCCCCGCAGAAGGACTGGCCCGTGAACCAGCCGAAACAGCTGCAGAAGGTGCTTGGGAAACTGGAAGAAATACAGAAGGCGTTCAACAAGGCCCAGTCCGGCAACAAGCGGGTATCGCTGGCCGATCTCATCGTCCTCGGCGGCAATGCCGCGATCGAACAGGCCGCAAAGAAGGCTGGCCACGACATCAAGGTGCCCTTCTCGCCGGGCCGCACCGATGCCACCGAAGAGCAGACGGATGTGGAGTCCTTCAGGGTACTCGAGCCGGAAGCGGACGGCTTCCGCAACTACAGCAAGGCGCGCTTTACCGTGCCGCCCGAGGAGATGCTCCTGGACCGTGCGCAACAGCTGACACTGACCGCCCCGGAGATGGCAGTGCTCATTGGCGGCATGCGCACGCTGGATGCCAATGCGGGCAATTCGAAGCACGGTGTCTTCACCGACCGCCCGGGCACGCTCACCAACGACTTCTTTGTGAATCTCCTGGACATGGACACGGAATGGAAGCCCACCTCCGGTGAGGAGGAGGAGTTCGAATTGCGCGACCGCAAGACCGGCAAGGTCAAGTGGCCCGCCACCCGCGTCGATCTGGTTTTCGGCGCCAACTCACGATTGCGGGCAATTTCCGAGGTCTATGCCCAGGATGATGCCGGGGAAAAGTTCGTCCGCGACTTCGTGGCAGCCTGGACCAGGGTGATGAACGCGGACCGCTTCGACCTGTAGCGTCCCATGCCCGAGAAACCGGCAGCGTGGATACGTGGCGCTGCCGGCCGTGCCGCAAGGTGGCGAGTGAAGGCCGGGGAAGCAATCCGGGAAACCTGACCCGTATATTGCACCAGACCACTCGTACAACGGACGGCAAGTGCGGTGATGCGGATTTTTCAGAAACCTCCAGGCAGACGGTTGATGGAACCGTTTACGCTTGCCATGCACTTGGCCTGGTCTGGCCGCCGTCATGCGCACATGCTCCTTCAGCCGTAGCCCCCGCTACGGCTTCAGTCGCGAGCACGCCTGACGACGACCATCCGCGGCGCGAATTACATGGCATTTGGTGCAAAATCCGGGCTAGCGAAGCTGCCAGCGCTCCAGGCCCATGACCCGCCCGAGTCCTTCACCGATGCTTGCGCCCATGCCGCGCATGAAACGCTGGAACGGGTGCGGATAGACCGTATAGTCGACAATCTCTTCCTGGCCGATCACATCGCGCGCCACCTGGCCGGGACTGCCGAAAGCGTCCGCCAGGCCCATCTCCACCGAGTCATCTCCCGTCCAGATCCGGCCGGTGAACAGGTTCGGGTGGTCTTCGTCGAGGCGATCCCCCCGGCCTTCGCGTACCGCGTCGATGAAATGCTGGTGTACCTGCTCGAGCATTCTGCCGGCATGCTCGACATGTTCCTCCTCGAGCGGAGCAAAAGGATCCAGCATGTCCTTGTCCTCGCCGGCGGTGAAGATCCTGCGTTCCATGCCCAGTTTCTCGATGGACTCGACAAAACCGAAACCGCCCATCACCACGCCGATGGAGCCAACGATGCTCGACGGCGCCACATAGATCTCGTCCGCCGCGGAGGCAATGTAATAGGCCCCGGAAGCCCCCACATCGGTAATGACCGCGTAGACCTTTTTCTCCGGATGTTCATCGCGCAGCCGCCGGATTTCCCGGAAGGCATAGTCGGCCTGTACCGGAGAACCGCCCGGGCTGTTGATGCGTAGCAGCACCGCCTCGGAGTGCTCCGCCTCGAAGGCGCGGCGCAGACCGCCGGCGATCTTGTCCGCACTGGATTCTCGATCCTCGGCGATCATTCCCGATATCTTCACCATCGCCGTATGCGGCTCGGAGGCCTTCGGTTGCGGCACCCCGGTGCGCAACGGAAGAATGAGCAGGAGCAGCAGTACCATGTAGGCAAGGGTGGCAAAACGGAAAAAGATGCTCCAGCGCCGCTGCTTGCGCTGCTCATCCTGCATGGACAGCACCAGTTTTTCGATCAGTTTCCACTCCCGATCGCTTTGGGGTCTCTGCGCGCCGTCATCCTGTTCATCACGATTCCGGTTCATCATCTCCATTTCCTCCAGCAGATATCCGGGCCGACACTGATTGCGGTGCCGGCTTTCAGGCAGTCTCGACAGGCCGGAACAGGGCCGGCAGTTCATGGACCTCATCAACCAGGGCAAGGGGCTCCTGTTCCAGCAGCCGGTGCCGTGGGTGGGCTCCCCAGGTTACGCCCACTGCTTCCACCCGGGCGCGCCGGGCCATCTCCAGGTCGAAGGTTGTATCCCCCACGACCAGGGCCCTGTCCCGCGCCACGCCGGTCTCGTGAAGAATCTCCTCGACCATGGCCGGATGGGGTTTGGAACCGCTTTCATCGGAGCATCGGGATGCCACGAAATACTCTCCCAGACCGCTCTGTCGCCATATCCGTTCCAGGCCACGGCGACTTTTTCCGGTGGCCACCGCCATCCGGGTCTGTTGCGCTTGCAGCATGGCCAGCATTTCCGCAATCCCGGGAAACAGGGAGCACGGCTCGCGCTCGGCCTCCACGAAACGGCGACTGTAACAGCCCCGCACCCGTTCCAACTGGCCCTCGCCGATGCCAGGCCAGAGCGTGCGAATCGCCTCGGGCAGGCCCAGCCCGATGATCCCGCGCATCGCCTCCGGCGGGCATGGCCGCAGCCCGGCATCGACCGCCGCACCGGTCATGCACTCGACAATCCGCTCTGTCGAATCCATCAGGGTGCCGTCCCAGTCAAAAATGATCAGCTCCCGCTCACCCATCAATGCTCTCCCGGCCCGCCTTCAGGGCCTCGGCAAAGACCTCGTCCAGGGGCGCTTCCAGCGCCAGTTGCTCCCCGGAGTCCGGATGCCTGAACCGCAGGCTTCGAGCATGAAGGTACAGCCGACGGTCCGGCAGCCCCGGGGCGGCCCCGGATTCCGGGCCGTATTTGGCGTCACCCAGCAAAGGAAAGCCGGCCCAGGCGGCATGCACCCGGATCTGGTGGGTTCTGCCGGTATCGAGTATTCCCTCCACCAGGGAAAAAGACCCCAGGCGCTCGAGCAACCGGAAACGGGTGCGGGCCTGCTTGCCGTCCCGGGCCACCCGGACGATCCGTTCCCCGCCACGGGAGTCCTTGCGCAACGGCGCCTCAATGACCTGTTCCCCATCGGGATTTCCGTGACAGAGCATCCAGTATCGCTTTTCCACGCCGCCGGCCTGCATCAGGCGCTGCAGGCGGCGCAGGAAACCGCGATGGCGGGTCACCATGATGCAACCGGAGGTGTCCCGGTCCAGGCGATGCACCAGCTCCAGGGCCTGCTCCTGCGGATGCAGCGCCCGGAGAGTCTCGATCAGGCCGCGACTGATGCCGCTGCCTCCGTGGACAGCCAGCCCGGCGGGCTTGTCGTAGACCAGCAGCCGTTCGTCCCGGTACAGCAGGGCCTCGGCGAGCCGGCTGGCAAGCCCCTCGCCGGGGGCGGGCTGGCTTTGCGGCGTGGAGACCCGCACCGGCGGAATGCGCACCTGGTCGCCTGCCTGGAGCCGGTAGGTCTGGCGCACCCGGCGGCGATTCACGCGCACCTGACCGTCACGAATGATGCGGTATATCCGCGATTTCGGCACGCCCTTGAGCTGGCCGAAGAGAAAATTGTCGAGACGTTGTCCGGCACGGTCCGGTTCGATGCAGAGGTAATGCACCCCCGGAGAGGGAGAGGCGGTATCAGGCATGGGCCGGATTCTACCGGATATTCCTCCAAATGCCATGCAGGCCGTCGTCAGGCATGTTCGCGACCGAGGCCGTAGCGGGACCAGGGCTTGGGAAGCATCTGTGCCGGACGGCGGCTCCGGACCTCTCCGGGCCCATGGAAGTTGCCCGCCCGCTTCCCGGGCTACCAGCAAGGGCATCGCCTGGGTACCCGGCCATCCGTATCTGTTTGATACCCGGTGCCTTTTACTGCTATATTGGTTTATCGACCGATCCGGCCCGGCGACGCGCAGCGAACATTCGCCGGCTGTATGCAGAGCAAAAGCACGGAATCGGTCGTGATTAAAGCACAATGACAAACCCGGGCGATCGGCCCGCGGTATGTCGCAGGCACAAGGCCATGAAAACGAGCCGTTCCGGTGCTTAGAGATCCGGACGGCATTACCGAAAACCATGGTGGCCTGCGGATACGGCCCGTGAAGACAGCCGGGCAGCAGACAAGAAACAGAGGTCGCAAGATATCGCGGGAGTCGACGCATCCAATGGCCGGCTCCGCAACAGGGTTTTTGAGCCGGCGGGCATTGGCGCCCGCGGCCCAGACAGAACCGCCAGCGATTTACGCACCCGCCAGGGAGAGCAAGGCACAAGGCGCGAGACAACCGGGCGTTACCCTGTGCGCGAGACCTGCGTTACAGCGGCCATGCCGGCGCCAGCCTGCCTGATACGCTTCCAACCGTCTGCTGTTCCATACGGACCGTACTGCATCGTCACCCCGGACTCTGTGGTACCAACACATGAAACGAATGCTGATCAACGCAGCCCACCCTGAAGAGCTGCGTGTTGCACTGGTGGACGGCCAGCGACTCTATGACCTGGACATCGAACACCGCACCCGTGAACAGAAGAAAGCCAATATCTACAAGGGAAAGATCACCCGCATAGAACCTTCCCTCGAGGCCGCCTTCGTGGATTTCGGCGCCGAGCGCCACGGTTTTCTGCCGCTCAAGGAAATCTCCCGGGAATACTTCCGCAAGGACCCCAGGGATCTGCAGGGCCGCGTGGCCATCAAGGAGGTCATGCGCGAAGGCCAGGAAGTGGTCGTGCAGGTGGAAAAGGAAGAGCGCGGCAACAAGGGCGCGGCACTGTCCACCTTCATAAGCCTGGCCGGGCGCTATCTGGTATTGATGCCCAACAACCCCCGCGCCGGCGGAATCTCCCGCAGGATCGAGGGCACCGAGCGCCAGCAGCTCAAGGATGCGATGAATTCCATCGAGTTGCCTGACGAAATGGGCGTGATCGTACGCACCGCCGGACTCGGTCGCAGCCCGGAGGAGCTCCAGTGGGACCTCGACTACCTGATCAAGCTCTGGACATCCATCAGCGAAGCAGGTGCCGAGCGCGCCGCGCCCTTTCTGATCTATCAGGAATCGAACGTCATCATCCGGGCCATCCGGGATTACCTGCGCCGAGATATCGGCGAAGTGCTGATCGATTCGGAGGAGGTGTACAACGAAGCCTCGTCCTTCGTCAGCCAGGTAATGACCGATTTCAGCCACAAGATCAAGTTCTACCAGGATGAGACACCGCTGTTCTCGCGTTTCCAGATCGAGTCACAGATCGAGACGGCCTTTCGTCGCGAAGTGAAACTGCCCTCGGGCGGCTCCATCGTGATCGACCCCACCGAGGCGCTGGTGTCGATCGACATCAACTCGTCGCGGGCCACCAAGGGAGCCGATATCGAGGAAACGGCCCTGCAGACCAACCTGGAGGCGGCCGACGAGATCGCCAGGCAGCTTCGCCTGCGTGATATTGGCGGGCTTATTGTGGTGGACTTCATCGACATGGGACCGCCTCGCAACCAGCGCGAGGTGGAAAACCGCATGCGCGAGGCGCTGGATGCGGACCGCGCCCGGGTGCAACTCGGCCGGATCTCGCGTTTCGGGCTGATGGAGCTCTCGCGCCAGAGACTGCGGCCCTCGCTGGGCGAGACCTCCAGTATCGTCTGCCCCCGCTGTAACGGCCAGGGGCACATCAGGGACGTGAAGTCACTTTCCCTGTCGATCCTGCGCCTGATCGAGGAAGAGGTCATGAAGGAGCGCACCGGGGAAATTCAGGCCCAGGTGCCCATCGCCGTGGCCACCTATCTACTCAATGAAAAACGCCAGGTGCTGCGCGAGGTGGAAAGCCGTCAGGGCATCCGGGTGCTGATCATCCCCAATGCGAACATGGAGACTCCCCATTTCGAGGTCCAGCGGGTCCGCGACGACCAGGTGCTGCCGGGACAGATCAGTCACGAGGTGGAGTTGCTCGAGGGAGAAGAGGACCCGGCACTGGCATCCGCCCAGGACACGGAGATCAAGACGCAGCAGGCGGCGGTGAAAGCCGTGGCCCCCGACACCGCACCGCCACCTCCCAGACCTGCGCCGCCCGCGCCGGCGGAACCGGGCCTGTGGGTTCGCTTCCTGGCCTGGCTGGCAACGGTATTTGGCTCCGACGAAAACGATTCGGGGGAGCGCGGAGACAAGCGCTCGGGCGCCAGACGTCAGACCGAAGGCCGACAGCGGAGCCGCTCCGGCGGCGGCCGCGGCGGACAGCCGCGCGAGAAGAACCGCCGTGGCCAGGGCGGGCGCAAGGACAGTCGCGACCAGCGCGGCCGCGAACGCAAGAAATCGGACGCCGGCGGTGATGCCGCTCCGGACCGGGAAGGCAGCGAGCGCAAGAAAGGCACCGGCGACCAGCGACGCCGTCAACGCGGTCCCGGCAAGGACGGCCAGGAGCAGCAGGAGCCACAACAGAAGGATTCCGGCGAGCAGCAAAAGGACTCCCGGGGCCAGAAGGAAAAGGATGCCGAAGGCACCGCCGGCAGAAGCCAGAAGAAACGCCGCGGCCGCAGAGGACGCGGGGGCAACCGGGACCGCGCCGGTTCCGGAGAGCAGAAGGAAGCGCAACAGAATACGGATGCGGGCTCGGGGCAGAAGGACTCGGGGCAGAAGGACTCGGGGCAGAAGGATACGGCCGATGTGGACGGCAGGGATGCGGGCGATAAAAAGAAAGCAGCTCCCAGGAAAGACACCCGCAAGCAAAGTGCGGAAGGCTCGGACGAGCCAAGGACCGAGCGCTCGGGTGAGAGCCTGCAGGAGGCAGCGGCCGGCCAGAGCCGCGATGATCAGGCCGAACGCCGCACCCATGTCCGGGATGACCGCCCGCTGCGCAAGCGCACGCGCCCCGAGCCGGCTCCCTCGGTGGACAGTCAGGAGACCGTGACGGCTTCCCCGTCGGCGAGCGCCAAGGCCGCACCCGGCCAGGAAGCAGGCGGGACCGATACCGCGGATTCCCCGGAAGCTTCGGTCGGCACTGCGACTTCCCCCACCAGGGAAGAAGTCCCGGTGGCCTCCTCCGGACCCACAGAGGCGGACAGTGAGTCGGCTACCAAGCCGGCAGCCGAATCCGGAGCGGAGTCCGTAAAAGGCACCACTGCGCCGGAAGACGCGGAAACGGCACCCCGTTCACCGGAACCGACCGCCGGGGAAAGTGCGCCCGCCGAACAGGTAAAGGAAGAAGAGCTGGAGCAACAACCCGCCACCGGCACCGATGGTCGTGCAGCCAATGACCCGAGGCTTCGCAGGCGTGCGCAGCAGGCGGGCGAGCCGGAAGGCTCCGACACGGAGAATCAGAAGGAGAACTGAACACCGGGCCAGTGGGCAGCGGAATTCCCTGCATTGCAGGCTCCGCTGCCCTGCCCCTTCAGGATATTTTCAGGCTCCTCGGCAGAATTCGTGGGTAACGGGAAGATCAATTATTGATCCCGCCAAGCCGCCAGGCACGCCAAGAAAACAGGAATGATTTCG
>SLJS01000316.1 GCA_007135015.1 Alcanivorax sp.
CCAGGTCTCACCTGCCGGGTGGTCTGACTGACGACCGAGAGCCGACGACCGACCGCTGGCAGCGCCGTCAGGCGCTGCCTATCCGTGTCGATTTTCCTCCAGGGCGCGGATGCGATCATCCAGCGGCGGATGGCTGGCGAACATGGCGCGCAGGCCCGAGCGCATGCCCTGGTTGATCCCGAACGCCTCCATGGACTCGGGCAGTTCATTGGGCAGTTCGGTTTCCGCCTTGAGCCGGCGCAGCGCGTTGATCATGCCCTGACGGTTGGCCAGGTTCGCACCGGCGGCATCCGCACGGTACTCACGAAAGCGCGAGAACCAGGCAACGATGGCCGAGGCAAGGATACCCAGCAGGATCTGCATCACGATGGACGTCAGGAAAAAGCCGATGCCCAGCCCCCGCTCATTGCGGAAGACCACCTTGTCCACAAAGAAACCGATCACCCGGGACAGGAAGATCACGAAGGTATTGAGCACGCCCTGCACCAGTGAAAGGGTGATCATGTCCCCGTTGGCCACGTGGCCAATCTCGTGGGCCATCACCGCGCGAATCTCATCCTGACTGAAGCGTTGCAGCATCCCCTGGGAGACCGCCACCAGTGCCTTGTTGCGGTTCCAGCCCGTGGCAAAGGCGTTGGCCTGCTGCGCGGGGAACACTCCAACCTCGGGCATGCCCACGTCCGCGCGACGGGCCAGTTCCCGCACGGTCTGGACCAGCCAGGCCTCGGCCTGGTTCGACGGCTCCTCGATGATCTGCACGCCGGCCATCTTCTTGGCCATCCACTTGGACAGCAGCAGCGAAACAAAGGAGCCGCCGAAGCCGAGCAGTGCCGAGAAGACCAGCAGTGCCTCCAGGTCCAGCGCCATGCCGGTTTCGTCGGTGATGCCGGTATAGCCGAGCAGGCTCATGACCACGGCAAGCACGAGCAGTACGGCAATGTTGGTCAGCAGAAACAGGCCGATTCGCATCATGGTGACAGATCTCTCCGTAGAAGCAGGGTTGGAAACATCTTCGCAATATCGGGGCAAACCGGTTTGATTTCAAGCTTGCCGCGGTGGAGACTCGCGTACCCGTCGGACAGCAGCCCCTGGAAGATTGCATGGATATGGACCGGCTTTTCTCTACCCGGGTTCCCCCGGCCGGCGATCGTCACCGGCTTTTCCACGGCCGTGGTGGCGAGCCCGGCGGTCCCCGGTGGCTGACCCTGGACCGTTACCCGCCGGTGCTGGTGGCGACCCTGTTCAGCGAGCCGCCGGCGGACGTGCTGGACTGGTTGCGTGGCTCCGCGCCCGCGTATCTGGCCGCACTGGGTTGCGACACGTTGCTGCTGCAGCACCGGTACGGCGGTGTGGTGCACAATGAGGTGGTTGCCGGCGCGCTTCCGGCGGAACCCCTGGCCCGGGAGCAGGGACTTGTCTATCGGCTGGACTTCGGTCGTGGTCAGAACATCGGCTTCTTCGGCGACATGATTGCCGCGCGCGCCTGGCTGCGCGAGCGCGCCGCGGGCAAGCGGGTGCTCAACCTGTTCGCCTTTACCTGCAGCTTCTCCGTGGCGGCCCTGGCCGGGGGCGCCGAGCATGTGGTCAATATCGACATGAGCGGCGCGGCGCTGAAACTCGGCCGCGAGAACCACCGGCTCAATGGCCTGGATCCGCGTCGGGCCGATTTTCTTCCCTACAACCTGTTCCGTTCCTGGAAGAAGCTCCACAGCCTGGGCCGTTATGATCTGGTGGTGATTGATCCGCCGTCGAAGCAGAAGGGCAGCTTTATCGCTGAACGGGACTACCGCCGGGTCGTGCGACAGCTGCATCGGCTGCTCCGGCCCGAAGCGGACATTCTCGCCTGCCTGAACGCGCCCTGGCTGGGCGAGGATTTTCTGGACGAGACCCTTTCCGGAAATCTTCCCGGCAGCCGCCGGGTGGCGCGCCTGCCCGCCGCGCCGGGCTTCGAGGAGCCCGGCGGAGATCCGGCCCTCAAGGTGATTCATTACCGCTATACCCGGCCCGCGCTCGCATCAGGGAAAGACTCCTGATCGCTTGCCCGGCGCTCAATAACCCATACCCTGTTGCCCGCAGCCCGCAGCCCGCAGCCCGCAGCCCGCAGCCCGCAGCCCGCAGCCCGCAGCCCGCAGCCCGCAGCCCGCAGCCCGCAGCCCGCGACTCAGTCTCCGCGGGGGGAGGGGTCCTGGTCGAGGTAGTCGCGGGCGGCGGCGGGCGAGAGCACGGTTTCCGGTCGGCGGGAAAAGAAAAAGCGCATGATGGTGCTCAGGCGTTCCGAATTGCCGGAACGAAGCGCCGCGCGGATCTGTTCCACCAGGGTGAGTTTCTCGCTGGCAAGGGTGCGGGGCAGGTCCGGGTCTGGCTCCTCCAGATGGATGTCGCTGGCCGCACTCAGCAGGATGAAGGCCCGGTTGGTCAATACAGCCTGGTCCACGCCGTCCTGGTAGATCAGGCTGTCGAAACGGATATAGTTTTCCTCGGCGAGCCAGACCATGGCGCCCAGGCACGCCATGTGCCGCCGTGAATGCAGGCCCACTTCGTCGGGTTCGTCCGGGCCGGAGATATCTTCCACGAAAACGGATTTCTTCAGCGGGAATCCATTGTAGAGCTGCAGCAGTACCAGCGCCGTATCCCGACAGAAGTCGTCGATATGAATGTCCGCCATGCAAGCGCCTGCTATTTCCGGATGCGGTCGAGGTAGTGTGCGATGCGGCCCAGGGACTCTTCCAGGTCATCCAGCGGTGGCAGGAACACCACCCGGAAGTGATCCGGGTCCGGCCAGTTGAATGCGGTGCCCTGGACGATGAGGACCTTCTCCTGGCGGAGCAGGTCCAGCGCCACGGCCTCGTCATCCTCGATGGGGAATACCTTCGGGTCCAGGCGCGGGAACAGATAGAGCGCGGAGCGGGGCTTGACGCAGGAGACGCCCGGTATGCTGGTGAGAATGTCCCAGGCCATGTCCCGCTGCTTGCCCAGGCGGCCGGTGGGCAGAACCAGATCATTGATGCTCTGGTAGCCGCCCAGTGCGGTCTGAATGGCGTGCTGCGACGGCACATTGGAGCACAGGCGCATGGACGCAAGCATTTCCAGCCCCTCGATGTAATCGAGGGCAAGATGCTTGGTTCCGGAGACCACCATCCAGCCGGCACGGAAGCCGGCGGCCCGGTAGCTCTTGGACAGCCCGTTGAAGGTGACGAACAGCAGGTCATCGGCGAGCGAGGCAATGGATGTGTGCTGCTCGCCGTCATAGAGAATCTTGTCGTAGATCTCGTCGGCGTAGACCACCAGGTTGTGTTCCCGGGCGATGGCCACCAGCTCGTTGAGCATGTCGGTGCCGTAGTTGGCGCCGGTGGGATTGTTCGGGTTGATGACCACCAGCGCCCGGGTGCGGTCGGTGATTTTCGAGCGTAGATCATCCAGGGCCGGTTGCCAGTCCTGTTTCTCGTCGCACAGGTAATGCACCGGCCTGCCCCCGGACAGCCGCACCGCTGCCGTCCAAAGCGGGTAGTCCGGTGCGGGGATCAGCACCTCGTCGCCGTCATTGAGCAGCGCCTGCATGGCCATGACGATCATTTCCGAGACGCCGTTGCCGATGAAGACATCCTCGGTGGTCACATCCGGGATATTCTTCTGCTGGGTGTACTGCATCACCGCCTTGCGCGCGGGAAACAGGCCCTTGGACTGGCAGTAGCCAGTGGATTCCGGCAGGTTGTGGATCACGTCGCGCAGGATCTCGTCCGGCGCGTCGAACCCGAAAGGCGCGGGATTGCCCAGGTTCAGCTTGATGATGCGGTGTCCTTCTTCCTCCATCCGGTTGGCTTCGCGCAATACCGGGCCGCGGATGTCGTAGCAGACACCCTGGAGCTTGTCGGACTTGTGCAGGGGAGGACGGTCGAGGGTCATGGACATGGACCTGAAAAACAGCAAAGGTGCATTCTACAATGGGGCCTGAGGCCTGTATATGAATCACGTCCGGGAGGCGGGGATGGTGGAAAAGCTTCGCAAGACCGAGTCGCAGTGGCGGGAGCAGCTCTCGCCGGAGGAGTATCGCGTCACCCGGGAGAAGGGCACCGAGCCGCCCTTCACCGGGCGCTATCATGACACCAAAACGCCGGGCACCTATCTGTGTGTCTGCTGCGGCGAACCCCTGTTCCATTCGTCGGCGAAGTTCGATTCCGGTTCCGGCTGGCCCAGTTTCACCGACCCGGTGCATGCGGCGGCACTGGAGGAAGAATCGGACTGCAGTCTGGGCATGGAGCGGGTGGAGGTGCTCTGCGCCCGCTGTGATGCCCACCTCGGCCATGTCTTCCCCGACGGACCGCCGCCGACGGGTTTGCGCTACTGCATCAATTCCGTGGCCCTGCGTCTGGAGCCCGAATAACCCCCTCCCACTGGAGCGGGCGGCCCGTTTCGGGCACCATTACGCCCCTTGCGGCAAGGCAGGCACGAGGTGAGCCATGCAGGTTCCTGTAGCGGTGGTAATGGGGTCGCGTTCCGACTGGGAAACCATGAGCGAGGCCGGAAAGGTTCTTGACGAGTTCGGCGTCGGCTGGGAGGCGCAGGTGGTCTCTGCCCACCGCACCCCGGAGCGGCTGTTCGAATTCGGGCGCAGCGCCCACCAGCAGGGCTACCGGGTGATCGTGGCCGGCGCCGGGGGGGCGGCCCATCTTCCCGGCATGCTTGCGGCGCTGACGCCGCTGCCGGTGCTGGGCGTGCCGGTGCAGAGCAAGGCGCTGTCCGGCCTGGACAGCCTGCTGTCCATCGTCCAGATGCCGCGGGGCGTGGCCGTGGGCACGCTTGCCGTGGGTGGCGCCGGCGCCTATAACGCGGGCCTGCTGGCCGTGCAGATTCTTGCCGCCTCCGACGAGTCGCTTCGCCAGAAACTGGTGGACTGGAAGAACAAGCGCGGGGAGGAAGTGCTGGCGGATGCGAGGATCAAGCCGTGAGTACGCGCATACTGGTACTGGGGCAGGGCCAGTTGGGACTGATGCTGGCGGAAGCCGGGGTTCGCCTCGGGCTGGTGGTGGACCGTCTGGACCCGGATGGAGAGCGGCTCCTTCCCGGCAGCTCGGACCTGGAGCTGGAGGTGACCGCCGAGGGTCTGCTGCAGCGCTATTCCGTGATCACCGCCGAGCGCGAACAGCTTCCGGACACGCCCCTGATGCGCGCGCTGCTCGGCAGTGATCGTTTCGTCAACAACCCGGCCTTCGAGCTGCTGCCCGACCGCCTGGAACAGAAACGCCTGCTGGACCGTCTGGAGGTGCCCACTTCCCCCTGGGGCGCCTGTGACAGTGAAGCGGATCTGGATGCGGTACGCCGGAGCGCGGGCGCGGACCTGCGGGTGAAACTGCGCCGGGGCGGCTACGACGGCCGTGGCCAGTGGCACCTGCGTGACGGCGAGGGCCTTCCGGAGCTGCCCGGGCCCGCCATCGCCGAGGCCAGCCAGGCGTTTCGCCGGGAACTGTCGCTGGTGGGCGCGCGCACCGCCAATGGCAAAACCGTTTTCTACCCCCTGGTGGAGAACATCCACCGCGAGGGCATGCTGCGGCTCACCCTGGCGCCGGCGGCGCGTGCGGAGAAGCTCCAGGCACGGGCCGAGGACTGGCTCGAACGGATCATGACCGAACTGGACTATTCCGGGGTCATGGCGATGGAACTGTTCGACACGGGTTCGCAGCTGCTGGTCAACGAGCTGGCGCCCCGGGTACACAACTCCGGCCACTGGACCCAGGAGGGCGCTTCACTCTGCCAGTTCGAGCTGCATCTGCGTGCTCTCTGCGGCCTGCCCTGTCCCAGGCCCTGCCTGCGCGGCGTCAGCGCCATGGTCAACCTGGTCGGCGACCCGCTTGATCCTGCCTGGCTGGAGATCCCCGATACCCGGCTGCACTGGTACGGCAAGGACGTGCGTCCGGGGCGGAAGCTGGGGCATCTCAACGTCATGGCCAGTGATCACCGCCAGCTCCGGGCCCGTCTGCTGGCCTTGCGGGGAGTGCCCGGTCTGCTGATCCCCGAACAGGATGACCCGGGACCTTCGGCGCTCGGCGAGCGGCCCCAGCGGCAGGCTTGAGGGGCGAGGGACAAGGGGCAAGGGACAAGGGGCAAGGGGCAAGGGGCAAGGGACAAGGGGCAAGGGACAAGGAGCAAGGAGCAAGGGGCAGGATTACGCGGTCAGGCCGCTCTGTCCCCTGGCGCTGCGGCTATTGATTGTCATTTTCCTTGCCGTCATCGCGACGATAGCGGCCTTCGATAATGTAGAAGGTTTCACGGGTTTCCCCGGAATCCCGGCGAGGCACCTCACCGCGCTCTTCCCGACGACGCTGTTCGGCCATCATGCGCCGGCGCAACCACCACAGGCGCGCCGAAAACAGCACGGCGGCGATCAGTGACAGTCCCAGCAATGCAAGAAAGACCATGGCGCCAAGAAACACGGCCAGGACAAACAGCCCCAGCGCGAAAAACGCCATCAGGATGCGCACGAGGAGGTTGGGCCTGGGCCCGCCCTGCAGGGAGTAGGGGTTACGGGGATCCATCATGCGCACAGTCTAGGGAACCTCTGGTCAATTCCCAAGAAAAAGAGTGTCAATGGCCGGGAGCCGAGGGGCAGAGTCGCGCCATCTTGTCCCTTGCTCCTTGCTTCTTGCCCCTTGCCCCTTGCTCCTTGCCCCTTGCCCCTTGCCCCTTCCTACAACCACACCACCGAGGCCAGCGGAACCGGTGTCTCGAACGCCTCCTTCAGTGTCCGGCCTCCCGGCTCATGCAGCGCCGCGCGGATAACGCCGCCGTGGGTCACCACAATGGCCGGGTTCGGGATCCCGGCGAAGGCCTCGCGGACCCGGGCGAGAAAGGCGGGCACCGATTCGCCGCCGGGAAAGCGAAAGCCGAAGGGGTCCCGCGCCCATTGCTCCACGCCCTCCAGTGTCGACCAGGGGCGCATTTCCCATTCTCCGTAGTCCACTTCACGCAGCCCCTCAAGGAGCACCGCCGCCGGATGGAGCGCCCGGGCCACTTCGGCGCAGCGGCGCAACGGGCTGCTGTAGACGGGCAGGTGCGCGGGCAGCGACGGGCGCAGCAGGGAGGCGGTTTCTTCCGGCGGCACTGCCGGGGGCAGGTCCGTGCTTCCGTAGCAGACGCCAGGCGCCACGGCGGGGCGGTCATGGCGCACCAGATAGCGGGTCATGCCGCCAGCGCCAGCAGCAGCACCAGCTCGGTGAGCACCACGGCGGCCCCCAGGGCGTCGCCGGTGTAGCCGCCCAGCCTGTCCCGGATGAAGCGGCCCCAGAGCAGGGCGGTAACGGCCACCGCGGCCAGGGCGAGCAGGGCCGGCTGCGCGCCGGCAAGCCAGGCCACGCCAAGCAGCGAGGCCAGGGTGGCGATCAGCAGCCGGGTGCGGCTGAAGTCGTCGGCCACGGGCTTTGACTTGCTGGTGTCCGGGTCCGAAACATAGGTCAGGCCGCTCATCAGCCACAAGGGGGCAAGCCGGGCCACCACGGGGGGCAGCAGCCAGGCCAGCCAGACCGGCTCCACCGCCGGAATCAGCAGGGCCTTGAGCAGCAGTGCCAGCACCAGTGCCACGGTGCCGTAGGTGCCGATGCGGCTATCCTTCATGATGCGCAGTCGCGCCTGCGGGCTCTGGCCGCCCCCCAGTGCATCCACGCTGTCGGCCAGACCGTCTTCATGGAAGGCGCCGGTGATCCACAGGTGAAAGGCCAGGACCAGCACCACGGATACCGGTTCCGGCCAGAGCGGCACCAGCAGGCTGTACAGGCCCAGATAGAGCAGCCCCAGGAGCAGGCCCACCAGGGGGAAATAGACGCTGCTCTGGTTCATCAGGCGTGGGGAATAGTCGATGCGCACCGGCATGGGGATCCGGGTGAGAAACCCCAGCGCCAGCCAGAAGGCCTGCCATTCGCGGTGCACGGTGCTGCTCATGGCCCCGCGCTCACACCCGCGCCCTCGAACGAGGCCATTTCGTTGAAGAAGGCGGCGGCCAGACGCAGCAGGGGCAGCGCGGCCAGTGCCCCGGTGCCCTCGCCCAGGCGCATGTCCAGATGCAGGATCGGGTGCACGTCCAGATGATTGAGCACCGCCGCGTGACCCCGCTCATCACTCTGGTGGGCGAAGAAGCTGTAGTCACGCAACGCCGGCTCCAGCCGGGCGGCCACCAGCCAGGCGGCGGTGGCGATAAAGCCGTCCACCAGGATTGCCTTGCCCCGGGCCCCGGCACGCAGGAAGGCGCCGGTCATCATGGCGATCTCCAGCCCGCCCAGGCAGCGCAGCACCTCCAGTGGCCGGCCCGGGTCGGGGCGGTGGAGCGCCAGCGCCCGGCGGATTACATCCGCCTTGTGGGCCTGCATGGCCGCATCGGCGCCGGTGCCGGCGCCCACGCAGGCCTGTGGCGACCAGTCCAGCAGCGCCGCCACCAGAGCCGCGGCCGTGGTGGTGTTGCCGATGCCCATTTCGCCCAGGCTCAGTATTGCGGCGGAGCCGGCCTGTTCATCGACCAGACGCGCGCCGGTGTCCAGGCACTGCTCGAGTTCCGCATGGTTCATGGCCGCTTCCCGGCAGAAGACCCCGGAGCCGGCGCGCACCGGCGCGTCGATCAGCTCCGGATGTTGCGGAAGCGGCGAGGCCACCCCGGCATTGACCACCTTCATGGATACACCCTGCTGCCGGCAGAACACACTGATGGCCGCGCCACCGTCGAGGAAGTTGCGCACCATCTGACCGGTTACCGCCTGGGGAAAGGGGCTGATGCCTTCCTCACAGATGCCGTGATCGGCGGCAAAGACCAGATGACAGGCCGGGTCGGTTACCGGTGTCATGCTCTGCTGGATGCGTGCCAGCTGAAAGGCGATTTCCTCCAGCCGTCCCAGCGAGCCCGGTGGCTTGGTCTTGCCGTCTATGCACGCGCGGATGGAGGCATCCATGTCGGCGCCAATCGGCGTTATGGACGGGTAATCCGGCATGGAAGCTCCTGTCTGTTGCTTTGTTCGTGTGAAGGCGCTGCATTGTAAAGTAAGTGGCCTCGATGGGCATGCCGGTATGACGCTGCCGCAGGGGTGGTGTAACGTGGGTGGCCGCAGGGGATCGCTGCCATGGAGGAGAGCACAATGACAAAGCATGTATTCGTCATCGGTCTGGACGACTTGAATCTGGCGGAGCTGAAAACGGTTCACAACGCGGAGGAGTACGAGTTCCACGGCCTGGTGGATTACGACATCATGGTGAATCCGGCGTCCTATGACATGGACGCAATCATGGCCGATGCACGGGCCACCCTGAAGGCGGCGCCTTCGGTGGACGCGATCATAGGACACTGGGATTTCCCGACCACGTCCATGATTCCCATTCTGCGCCGGGAATGGAACCTGCCCGGCCCCAGCCTGGAAAGCGTGCTCTATTGCGAGAACAAGTACTGGACCCGTGTGGCCAACGCGGATGTGGCACC
>SLJS01000137.1 GCA_007135015.1 Alcanivorax sp.
GACGATATGACCCTCCAGGTCGACAAGCAGGTAGCCAGCCGGTGCATTCTCAAAGAGATCCCGATAATGGGCCAGCTCATCGATCAGTTGATGCTCGTGCTCGCGTATTGCCTCGTGCTGCAAATCGATCTCAACCTGATGAACCTGCAGTTCATGCAGAAGCTGGAGAGCGTCGGAGGCGGTGTCGGGATTGCAAGAAAGCCGGTGCAGCAGGTTCAGGGCGTCTATACCCAGGGAGTGATTGCCGCTCGCTTGCGCGGCGCCCGATCTGATCCGGGTTTCGGCCATGTCGCGTAATGTCGTATTAATATCGGGTTGGGTGGCAGGCTCAGACATGGTAACTCCAGTGTATGGCAGGGTGTCGATTGATAGATGATATCAGGACACGCCTGAAGGAAATATGGGGTGCCCCTATATTGATCAATTTAAGAGGCGGCATCAGGAAGGTGGCCAGTAGAATTAATCGGAGAAAGGGACAAAACAGCCAGTTTATATCGTTAAAGAAGAAGTAAGGCTGGAACACGCTGAACCGGAAAAGTCCGTATCTCCCCGATTAAGGAGGGGCGTGTTCCTGCCGAAAACACTGCTACTTCTTGATAGCTTCCTGAACGTCGCCATATGAGCCCTGGACTTTACCTTCAGCGTTCTTGAGCTTGCCCTTGGCTTCCATGGTTTTGTCATCGAGCGCCTTGCCGGCCTTCTCTTTGACCTTGCCTTCAACTTCCTTGGCTTTTCCTTTGATCTGGTCCTTGTTCATGTGATACTCCCGTTACGTTTCTTGAGGGCCAACCGACGATCAGGGTTGGCAGGAAACAAGCATAGACCTTTTCTGTTTGGTGATCTGTACGCTTTGGCACATAGCTGAGATAATGTGCAAAAGCCTCCTCGTCTGGAAGAATTTATAAACGACGTCCCTGCATTAATCGCACGATAATAACGATTACGGCAATGATGAGAAGCGCGTGAATAAATCCGCCCATGGTGTATGAGCTGACAAGTCCCAGAAGCCATAGGGCGATCAGGACAACAATAAGAGTTTCAAGCATGTTTTATCTCCTTGTATGGCCATGAGAATCCAGGCTGCGTGATGTAGCGATCTCCATGGCAACCTGTATTCCAGATGAAACCGGGGTGCCTCCGGTGGATTGATTAACGCTATGCGTGACTGCCGCGCCAGATTGTAAGGAAAAGCAAGCCGCATAGTGCCGCGGCGGCGCCACCGATCAGGTACCAGGTGGTCTTGTCAGTGAAACGGCCGGTGAAGGCCTCGTATACCTGTTCGCCGGCACCCTGCGATGCCTGGAAGCCGAAAGCGAATAACGCGACGCCGCCAACAAGAAGAAGGATGCCGATAATCGTCTGAGTGGTCATGAGATGGGTCCGTCCTGTGGATAATGCTGCCTCGCCGGTAATGCCGACTTTGGGCTATCAGCCTCAAAATGAACCTGTCAGGCAAGGGCCGTCTGTGCGTTGGCCAACATAATCGTGTGAACATCGCGGGCGTACGAACAGGTGGTGATCCCCATCATGGTGCCCGTCATGGTACCCGCACCACGGATAGCCGTATCCGGTTTATGTGGGGAGCGGTAAGCTTCGCACCCGGAGCAACGATATTCGGGTCGAGGCCTGGAATTATGCGGCGGAAAGGGTTTTACGCCACTTCTCGCTGCTCGTGCAAGGGTAGACGCGCAGTAGCAGTATTGGCGCTACCAGCGGCAGGTACTCTCGGCTGTACCCATCGTGTGACGGGGTCTCCGTGGATGTGCAGTGTCACCCTGCGCGGCGGTAGTTGTGTGGATCAGGTCGGTAGGGAGTATAGCGATGGCTGCCGCGTCACCGTCGTTAGACGGACCTCATTGTGTCCCAGCTATAGCGCACCCTCAGGACGCCCGTCGGCGCTGCCTTGCCACCCGCCTGATAACCCCTACACTGTAAACCCGGATATCGCCCCCTCCACAGGACATGATATGATTGTGGTGCTCAAGTATGCCGGCTTCGGTGCCTCACGCGCGCCAGAAATCAGGGATGCCCGATCATGACACGAACCTGTCACCCCGACGCGGAATTCCCGGTCCGTCTCGTGCTCGGCCACGATGTGGTGCTGGGCCCGGGCAAGGTGGATCTGCTGGAGGCCATTGACCGGACCGGCTCGATCACCGCGGCTGCCCGGGAGATGGCGCTGAGCTACAAGAAGGCCTGGCGGTTGATCTATACCATGGATGCCCATTCCGCCGAGCCGGTTGTCGAGACCGTGTCCGGCGGGCGGGGCAAGGGGGACAGGCTCACCGCTGTGGGGCGGACGGTGGTTGACCATTATCGCCGACTGCAGGAGCGGCTGAAACTGACCCCGGGCCAGTAGGCATATGCTCTGATCAAGTCCACGGTGCCTATCGGCTGGCGGGTTTCGTGGAGAACAGTCGAAAACGTAGCGTGGAACAGGTTGCGGTCCGGTCCCACCTGGGGCAGGCTTGGTGGGCATGCGTAAAGCGAAAGCCGGATAAAATAGCGAGTTCAATGACCATGAGTACGAGACCGAACGTTGTCATCTCATCGCTGGATGCGGACAGGCTGGAGTCGTTGCTCGACTCACTTCCGGAACAGGCCTTCCCCGGTAAGGCCGAACTGGAGGACGAGCTGGCCAGGGCGGATATCGTGGACCCGAAGGATGTCCCGGAGACCGTCGTGTCCATGAATTCCACGGTCAGGTTCCGGGTGGAATCCTCATCCGAAGAATTCAATCTGACGCTGGTCTATCCAAAGGATATGGATTCCAGCGGAGAGAAGATTTCCATTCTCGCTCCGGTGGGCAGTGCTCTGCTCGGCCTTTCCCGGGGAGACCAGATTGAATGGCCGAAGCCGGGCGGTGGCCTGCTGCGTGTCCGGATCGAGGAGATTATCTACCAGCCCGAACGCGCGGGCGAGTATCACCGCTGACAACCGGCTCCCGGGTCTGTCTCCACCGTAACGGCGGGGTTCGAGAGGGCTATGGCAAGAATCTCCGAAAAGCTGATGGACAGTGTGTGGAGAATTGTCGCCACCAGGGACGTCGGTCAGATTCGTGCCATGCAGAAAAGGCATCAGAAAAGCCAGAAGACCCTGACGAAGTTTGCATCCTGGCACCTCACAGAGCTTCCGGAGGATGCTGGAGGTCTCGGAATTTATGTATTCCATGTGGTTGTGGAGGCGTTTTCCTCCCTGACGCCTCGCCCCGGAAAGGTGCGGCGGCCGGCCATTGATCGGGCATGGCAGCTGCCAGCCGACATGCTTGCCGAAGAGGCCCGCAACGTTGAGCCCAACGCAGTGCAGTACATGGAAGATGCCCTGGCAGAGGAAGATGACGTCATTTTGACGGAAAGTGAGCAAGCACTCTGCTCCCGGATCGTTCAGACAGCAATCCTGAGCTTGCATGACGCGTGCGAAAAGCGGGGCTCAAAATGACCCTGGCGTATTGCCTCCATAACTGACTGAAAGTGCAATGGAATGCTCATGATCCGAAGCTTGGTTTACGACACCCTCATTCTTGATCTCACTTCCCGTTGGTACGCGCAGGTGCTTCGGCGGATGCCCGAGGAGGCCGCGGTTCTCGATGTCGGAATCGGGACCGCCGGAGCGCTGCTGGCGAATGCCGATCTGGTCACGCAAAAGAAGCTGCAGGTAACCGGCATCGACATTGACGCCGACTATATCGAGCGGGCCCGGACAAGGATTGCCGATTCGCCACTGGCTTCCCGCGTCGAGGCGCACCTGGAATCCGTCCATGATCACCGGGGCGGGCCCTATGATGCGGTCTACTTCTCCGCGAGTTTCATGCTCCTGCCCGAGCCGGAGCGCGCGTTACGCCATTGCTCCGCGCTGTTGAAGCCGGGTGGGCGCATCTATTTCACCCAGACCATCCAGCAGCGCCCCTCCCGCGTAATGGAGGCGCTCAAGCCCATGCTCAGGCGCCTGACCAGCATCGATTTCGGCCGGGTGACCTACGAGGAGGACTTCAGGGAGCAGATCCGCGGAGCGGACCTGGAGCTGGAAGAGTTCACCATTCTGGGGAGGAGCGGGAACCGGGCCTACTGCCTGGCCGTGGCCCGCGCCTGATCGTTGCCACGGATGTCCCGCGGGCCGTAATCCGGGGAGAACCGTTGTGACGAGCAATGGAGCACCGACCCCTGGCAGCGTTGGCGACGCCTTGGCGATCGTTTCCCGGCCCCGGGTTGACCTGCCCCGGGCCGCGCGCGGCGCCGGGGGCAGGGTGTTGGCGGCTAGCCCGGATATTGCACCCAACCACTCGCATCACCGAGGGCAGGTGCGATGATACGGGCCTTTCAGAAGCTTCCTGGCCGGCGTTTGATGGAGACATTTACGTTTGCCCTGCACTTCGCCTGGTCTGGCCGCCGTCAGGCGTACATGCTCCTTCAACCGTAGTCCCTGCTACGGTTTCAGTCGCGAGCACGCCTGACGACGACCATCCGCGGCGCGAAGTACAGGGCATTTGGTGCAATATCCGGGCTAGGGCTCGCGGCGCTGCTGATGTCCGCGGCGGCGTTTACGCGTCTGATGGCGGGCGCTGACCAGGCCCTTCTGCTTGCGGCAGCACTGCTATGGAGCGGCGCCTTTATGCTGCTGATGCGGATTCTGCTGGTTGCGAGGCGCCTTGCTGCGCGGCGGAGGGCGCCCAATACGGCTCAGCGTCCGTGAAAGTCCTTGCCACCACCGAAGTGTTTGCAGGACTTGTGCTGGCAGGGCGTTATCTGCTGCTCCTCCTGTACACAGGGGGCCATGGTGTTGCGTCCTCCTGCCATGGCGTGGATCGGCACCGCTGCCGCGATCACGCCCATGGCAAACAGCGTCTGACGCCGAAACCTCCCCGCTCGCGGTGGGTGGCTTCCAGTCGCCAGTGTCGCAGTAATCAGACAGGCTTTCTGCGAAACCCTTCGGTGGAGGGCGAGGGGGAGGCTCCGTCAATTTTCTCGCCGAATGGATCAGGCGATGGGTCTCTCCACCTCAATGGCCTGGTCCTGGCAGTGCTCGCAGCAGGAAGCCGGTTCCTGCCTTCCTGCGCGCAGTATGAACACTGGAACGATCAGGGCAAGGGCGATGACGATCAGTGTCATTATGAGTCCAGACATGGGCGGTGCTCCCTTTCAGGTTCCTTCATCAAGCAGATCTCTCCGGATCCGGCCAATTTCACGCATCGGATTCAGTCCCTTGGGGCAGACGTCGGCGCAGTTTCCGATACTGCGGCAACGAAACAGGCTGAAGGGATCCTCCAGCGCCGCCAGTCGTTCACTTCCGGCGCGGTCACGGCTGTCCACGAGAAAGCGTCGGGCCTGCAGCAGTGCCGCCGGCCCGAGGTACTTTTCCGGGTTCCACCACCAGGAAGGGCAGGCGGAAGTGCAGCATCCGCAGAGGATGCATTCATAGAGTTCGTCGAGCTGTTCCCGCTCTTGCGGGCTCTGGAGGCGTTCCCGTCCCGCTGTTGGCTCGTCGTTGACAAGCCAGGGGCGGACCCGTTCGTACTGTTCGAAGAAGAGACTCTGGTCCACTACCAGATCCCGGATAACCGGCATGCCGGTCAGTGGCCGAATCTTCAGGCAGTCCCTGCGGTCAAGCACATCGGACACCCGGGTCACGCAGGCGAGACAGTTGCGTCCATTGATATTCATGCCGTCGGAACCGCATACGCCTTCGCGGCAGGAGCGCCTGAAGCTCAGGGTCGGGTCCTCGCGCTTCAGGTACTCAAGCACTTCGAGAACCATTGCCCGGCGGAAGTCTTCCGGAACGCTTAGCGTCCGGATGTGGGGCGCAGCATCCTGCTCGGGATTGTAGCGATAAAGTTCAACCTGGAGCATGGGCGCTCCTCTCTGCAGGGCGCTGTACGGCGGCATCCGTTATCGTATAGCATGCGCCATATAAGATGTATTGTAAATGAATCATATAAATCATGCAGGGGTAAAAGGATGGCACACAAGGTGTTGAAACTGCTGGTTATTTTCTTTCTTGTGCCCACCTGGGGAGTAGCCCCGGCCGCCAATGCCGCGGACAGCCCGAAAAAGGAGGGCATCCAGAGTCTGATAACCGAGACGCCGGAGGAAGGCTTTCAGCTGGCGCTGAAGCTTTCTCGCAAGGGGGTCACGGAAACCCAGGGGGACCGGGAAGTGCTGCATGAAGGAAGGGCCGACTACGCACAGAGCCCGGATGCGCTGATACAGGCCTCCGGCGTGGTGGCGGTCCATTTTCAGACCGTGGCCGAGGCCAACAACTACTGGCGTGATTGAAGCCTCCGTCTGGTGCGGCACTGTGACAATGGAGCGTAGCCCGGATGAAGGCCGCAGGCTGTAATCCGGGGCGGCGGTTATGGCGGGTAATGCACCCTGGATCGGATTGCACACCTGGTGACTGTTTGCCGGGTGCTGCGCGGCCTCTGCGCTGCTGTATCCCCCAGGTGGCGGCGGTTAGACTGATGCCCTGTGCCGACGGGAACATTTGACGGGGCGTCGCGGATGGCTGCAACCAGCAATAATCGGGAAAAGGTATCCACAGGGGTCGAGGGGCTTGACCCGGTCCTGGACAGCCTTCGCATTGGCGACAATGTGGTGTGGCGCACCGATGATCTGGACGATTATCACTGGTTCGTGCAGGCGTTCGTGGCTTCGGCGGTGGCCCGCCAGCGGTCGATCATCTACCTGCGCTTCGGGCGCCACGAGCCACTGGTGGAGCAGGGGCCCGGGGTGCGCGTGGTCAATATTGACGCGCTGGATGGTTTCGAGGCGTTTACCCGCCATGTCTATCAGCTGATCACTGATTACGGCACCGGCGCCTTTTATGTATTCGACTGCCTGTCGGATCTCCTTTCCGCCTGGGCCACCGACTACATGGTGGGCAATTTCTTCCGCGTGATCTGCCCGAGGCTCTACGAGCTGGATACCGTTGCCTACTTTGCACTCCATCCGCGCAGCCACTCGCACATCACCCTGGCCCGGATACGCGAGACCACACAGGTGATGCTGGATGTGCGCCGGGTGGCCAGCGAGATGCAGGTGCAGCCGGTGAAGGTGCACAAGCGCCACTCGCCGACCATGTTCCTGCCGCACCGGTATCAGGATGGGCGCTTTCTTCCGGTGGTGGACAGCAGCGAAGCCACGCGCCTGCAGACCGCCATCGAGCAGCAGTACAGTGGTGGCGATCAGCACCAGCTGCTCGATTACTGGGACCGGCTTTTCCTGGATGCTTCCCGGGAAGCGGAGCGCCATGACAATCCGGCCCGTGAGGAAGAAATCCGCGAGCGCATCCTCCGCGTGCTGATCAGCCGTGATGAGCGGATTCTCGATACCGCGCGTCGCTACCTTACTCTGGAAGATCTGCTCGCGGTGCGTGCGCGCATGATCGGCAGCGGCTATATCGGCGGCAAGGCAGTGGGCATGCTCCTCTCCCGGAGCATACTGCTCAATGACGCTGCGGAAACCTGGAACGACCGCCTCGAGCCCCATGATTCCTGGCACCTGGGTTCCGATGTCTACTATTCCTTTCTGGTGCATAACGGGCTCTGGCCGCATGTGATGCGCCAGCGCTGCCGGGAGGGTTACTTCAGCGAGGCCCGGGTGCTGCGCGAGCGGATGCTCAAGGGTGAGTTTCCGGAAGAGGTACGGCTGGAACTGGGGCGCGTACTAGACCACTACGGACAGTACCCGCTGCTGGTGCGCTCCAGCAGTCTGCTCGAGGACGGTTTCGGCAATGCCTTCGCGGGCAAGTATGAAAGTGTCTTCTGCGTCAACCAGGGCTCGCCCGAAGCGCGGCTGGCGGCTCTGGAGCAGGCGATTCGACGGGTCTATGCCTCCACCATGAGTGACGAGGCGCTTTCGTATCGCAGACAGCGGGGACTGGCCGAGCACGAGGAGCCGATGGCGCTGCTGCTGCAGCGGGTCAACGGGCGCTACCATGACCGCTACTACTTTCCGGACGGTGCCGGCGTCGGTGTATCGCGGAACGTTTTCGTCTGGGATGCGGACATGGACCCCGCCGCAGGAATGGTTCGGCTGGTCATGGGACTTGGTACCCGGGCCGTGGATCGTATCGAGGGCGACCATGCCTGTGTGGTGGCGCTGGACCGGCCGGAAAAGCGGCCCTTTCGCAATCCCGACGAGGCGCACCGCTTTGCCCAGCACCAGGTGGATGTGCTGGATATCGAGAGAAACCGCCTCCGGTCATTGCCGCTGCGGAAGCTGGCGGGCGCCTGTCCGCAGGCGCCCTTTCCCGCGATGGCGGAGTTGGACCGGCAGGCTACCGAGCGTGCCCGGAAGATGGGTGATCAAGCGCCGGTGTGGCGTCTGACTTTCCGGCCACTGCTGCGGGATACCGGCTTCGTGGCGCTGACGCAGCGCATGCTGCAAACGCTGGAGCAGGCCTACGGGCATCCGGTGGAAGTGGAATTCACGCTGCATCGGGACAGCCGGGGCGAGCCCTCCCTCAATCCGGTACAGTGCCGGCCGCTGAGCGTGCTGGGCCCGGAACCGCGGGTCAGCCTTCCGGTAAGGGTCGATGACGACAGGCTCCTGTTTGCCAGTCGCGGACATTTCATGGGCGGCAACATGAATATTCCCGTATGCCGAATCATTCACGTGGATGCCACTCGATACAGTGAGCTTTCCATCGCGGGCAAGCATGAAGTGGCCAGGCTGGTGGGCGAACGGGTACGGGACATGGCCGACCCGGTGACCTGTCCTACCATGCTCATCGGCCCCGGCCGCTGGGGAACCGGCAGCCCGGAGCTGGGCGTTCCGGTGGGCTTTTCCGATATCAGCCGGGTCAGCGTGCTGGTGGAAGTGGCGGAAATGGGCTCGGGGATGGTGCCGGACCTCTCCTTCGGCTCCCATTTCTTTCAGGATCTGGTGGAGTCAGGCATTGCCTATGTGGCGCTGTTTCCCGGTGACGCGGCCACCGACTACCGCCCGGAATGGCTTCAGGCACGCCAGCCGCTTCTCGCCCGGGAGGATGAAGACCCGGATATTTCCGGTGCCGTGCGCGTCTACGATGTCAGCGGTGATAGCCTGCATGTGGTTGCTGACGTGGTGCGCCAGCGGTTGTTGTGCTGTCAGTACAGCGGGTAATCCGAAACAGGGTCTGAAGTTTCCTTCCCTGCCCCTTCGCGCTGCAAGCAGTGCTCATACGAGAAAAGGATGGTCCCTTCTCCTCCTGGAGCCTGTCGCAAAAGGATCTTCTGGCACCTGTGGGAGCGCACCTTGGGGCGCGAAGAACCTGGCACGGTGCCGGAACCCGGGGCCTTCGTGGTCTTGCTGGAGGGTCCCCTCTCCCCGCCGTGGGAGAGGGACAGGGAGAGGGGGATCGAA
>SLJS01000265.1 GCA_007135015.1 Alcanivorax sp.
AAAACGCCGGCGCGAACGCCGGGCGAACGCCGCGGCGAAGCGCTTTGACCGGGCGGTGAGCCGGGACGGTCTGGAGGCCGATGACGTGCACCCCGGCGTACGTTCACTCATGCGCTCCATGAAACTGGAGCCGACCTTTGATCTGGAGCAGGGTGAAACCGGACTGGTCGACGGAATGCGTATCCGCCATATACGGCCGGACAGTCCCCTTGCCCGGGCGGGTTTCGAAGCCGGCGATCGGCTTGTCCGCATCAATGGTCAGTCGCTCAGGGACCCGGCACAGATCGCCGGATTATTCGCGCGCATTGAAGGCACCATGGAAGTCTGTGCCCAGCGCTCCGATTCCGAACATTGCAGGAATATCCGCCTGGAAGCACCCTGATCACCGGACTTCGGGGAGTAGCCATCTGCCCAGTAACCCGGCCATGGATTCCCGTGTCACGGGCTTGGCGATGTAGTCGTCCATGCCCGCCTCCAGGCACCGATTCCGGTCTCCTTCCATGGCGTGGGCGGTCATGGCGATAATGGGCACTTGCGGCCTGCCGCTGCCGGCTGCCCGGCGAATGGCCCGGGTCGCTTCCAGGCCGTCCATTACCGGCATCTGCAGATCCATGAGAACAAGATCCCAGGAAGCGGTTTCCAGCTCCCGGAGAGCATCCCGCCCGTTATCCACCGCGCCGGCTTCAAGACCCAGCTTGTCGAGAATCCCGAGCACCACCTTCTGGTTGATGGCGTTGTCTTCCACCACGAGAATCCGGGCTCCGCACCCGGATAAATCCGGAAACAGCCTGCCTCCCTCCCCGGACCGACGCGGATCTGCCGCGCCGTCTGCCGCCTCATCCCTTTCCACCGGCTCCGCGGTGACCGTGAAACAGAACTCCGAGCCCTCGCCTTCCCGGCTTTGAACGCTCACGTCTCCACCCATCAGCACGGCAAGTTTTCTGGAAATGACCAGCCCCAGCCCGGTACCGCCATATCGTCTGGTCATGGAGGCGTCCAGCTGGCCGAAGGGCCTGAACAGAAGCCCGAGCTGCTCTTCCGCGATGCCAATACCCGTGTCCCGTACAGAGAACCGCAGGATCACATTGCCAGCGCCCACTGCGGCACGGGAATCAAGGCCCGCATGAACTTCCACGCCACCCCGGTGAGTAAACTTGATGGCGTTATCCACGAGATTGCTCAGGATCTGGCGGAGCCTGTCCGGGTCGGCACGCAGCTGCAGGGGAACGTCGGGTTCAATGACACACTCCAGTGACAAGTCCTTCTCCCGCACCCTGAGACTCATGGCGGCGACAATCTCTTCCAGCAACGAGGAAAGATCGAATTCGGTATTGTTCAGATCAAGCTTGCCCGCCTCGATTTTCGATACGTCGAGCACGTCATCGATCACGCGAAGCAGTGCGCGCGCACTGGCATCCACCACCCCGGAAAAATCCCGCTGCTCATCAGTCAGATCCGTGTCAAGCAGGAGGCTGTTCATCCCGATCACGCCATTCATCGGTGTGCGGATTTCATGGCTCATGTTGGCGAGGAACTCGCTCTTGAGGCGACTGGCCTCCTCGGCCCTGTGCCGGGCCTCCTTCAGCTCGGTGATATCCCGGCCGATGCCCTGGATCTCGATCAGATTCCCCTCACGGTCCAGCACGGCACTGTCTTCCCAGGAGATCCAGCGCCAGCCATCCCGGGTCCAGGCGCGCTGCTCCATGACAGCACGCCAGGGCGGATGCTCCAGAGACTTCATGGCCTCCAGGGTCGCGTCGAGGTCGTCCTCGTGAACCAGCGGCTCGAACTGCTTCCCGATCAGTTCATCCCGGGACTTTCCAAACAACCGGCAGTAGGCATGATTGACATAGGTAAACCGGTTGTCCGCATCCACCCGCACGATGAGATAAAGGTCGGACTCGACCAGCCCCCGGTAAAGCAGCTTCTGGTCTCGAAGAGCCCGCCTTCCCCGCTGCAGCTCGACCAGCCACGAAGCCGCCGCACATACCAGGGCCAGGGTGCCGCCCAGCCTGGAAACCTCCCACACAAGGTCCGGAACACCTTCCGGAACGCCGGCAACAAGGACAGCACTGACCTCACCCATCGCATAGATGAACAACAGACCGACCCCGAGCACCGCCAGCAGCAGCCCCATACTGTAGGCGCGCCGATGCCATCGCCCGGGAGCAAGGGCAACGACGGTGAGAAGAGAGCCGACAAGGAGGGCGCCGAGCAGTTCCATGAACTCCACCGCATCGAATGGAATCTGGTCCCGGAGCGGGGTCCTGGAGAGAACCCGGCCCGCTAGCAGAAAGCCCGCCAGTAGAAAGAACAGAGCAACCGCCCGGACATAGGGCAGCCATCTGTACCGGCTCTGACTGGTATAATGGCGCAACTTCATCCCTTCCCCCGGAAAACCGCCTGCCGCCGGTTTCTGCAAGACCATGCCCCATGCCGGAACCGGCAACTATTGGCGCGGATTATCCATCCTGTTTGCAGCCTCCGGACCCGGCCATCCTGCCCGGGGCACTCGTAGGCCGCCCTATTTCCAGGTGGAGCCCTGCATGAATTCCGGCATCAGGCCAGTGCTTTCGCTGACAAGACTCTCGAGCGGACAGGGCTTGTGAATTCCGTAGCCCTGGGCAAAGTCCACGCCCAGGGCCCGCAGCATGGCGAGCGCTTCGGTGGATTCCACAAACTCGGCGACGGTGATCTTCCCCAGCGCCTTGCCCACCTCATTGATTGCATGGACCACCGCGTGGTCCCGGCTGTCGGAGGTAATATCACGGACAAAGGCGCCGTCGATCTTGAGGATATCCACAGGCAGCGTCTTGAGATAGTTGAAAGAAGACAGACCACTTCCGAAATCATCCAGCGCGATACAGCAGCCCAGGGATCCGGCCATCTCGAAAAACCGCCAGGCATCATCAAGGTTTGCCATGGCCGCGGTTTCGGTAATCTCGAAGCAGATCTTGTGCCCGGGAATTCCGTAACGGTGCAACGCCTCGGCAACAAAATCGCGGTATTCCTGACTGCTGATCGATGGCCCCGATGCATTGATGTGGCAACGGCCCAGTTTCTCCAGATGCTCCGGGTTCCGGTGGAGGAACGCCAGCAGCTGCTCGACCACCTCCCGGTCGATGGCGGTAACCAGGCCGTAACGCTCCGCGGCGGGCAGAAACGACGCCGGCTCATACTCCCTGCCGTCCCTGTCAACCAGCCTGACCAGCACCTCATAATGGAGGGGCTCGTCGTGACTGAACAGAGGCTGCAGAATCTGGGCAGCCAGACGGAACCGGTTGCTTTCGAGCGCCTCGCGGATACTGCCCAGCCAGTCCAGAGTACTGTAATGATGAGCAATTGCCTGGTCCGTTTCCGCATAGACATGTATGCGGTCACCACCGAGCTCCTTGGCCAGGTGACAGGCGGTATCCGCGTTGCGCATCAGACTGGTGACGTCCGTCTCGGTCTCGCCGATTTCGGCCAGGCCGATGGTTGCGGTAAAGGTGAAGGTCCTGTCTTCCCAGCGGAAGACGAACTCGCCCAGGGCCGCACGGATCTTCTCTGCCACCCGGCGGGCACTGTGAAGATCCGTGTCGTAAAGAATCAGGGCAAATTCATCACTTCCGAGCCGACCCAGCACATCGTGCTGACGAACGCTGGAACCAAGCAGTTCGGCGGTTCGCCTGAGAAGGTGGTCACCGGCCAGATGGCCGCAACTGTCGTTGACCACCTTGAACTGATCCAGATCGATCACGCACAGCACATGCCTGGTGGCATTCCGCCACGCGTTGTCCAGCGCCAGCTTCACACGCCTTTCGATCTCCCTGCGATTGATAAGGCCGGTGAGCTCATCGTGCTGTGCCTGATGACTGAGCTGTGCAGCCAGTTCATGGGCCGCGGTAATATCCTCGAGGATGACCATGAACTGCTCCGGCCTGCCCTGCTCATCACGAACCAGCGAGGTGGTCATCTTGATCCGCAGAATGGAGCCATCGGCGCGAACGAACCGCTTTCTGGTCGAGCAGCTGTGGGTGTCGTCCTCCAGCAACTGGCCACGCTCGTGTTCACTGATGGCCGTATCGTCCGGATGAACAACACTGGAAAGCGGCCTGTCGAGGATGCGATCACGGGGCATCTGCAGGGTCGTGCAGAGCGCACGGTTGGCATCCAGGATAACGCCGTCGAGGGAAACCCGGGCCATGCCCACTCCCGCCTGGTCATAGGCGGCGCGGAAGTGACGGTCCTGAACCCGCAGCCATTCCAGCATGCGATAGAAGATCGCATAGCTGATCAGGGTGAGGAACACTGCGGCGAGAACAGCACCAATGACCAGCACACCGCGCAGCACCCGAATTGCCTCCGAAATCCGGGCCGAAAAAGTATTGGCCAGTTGACGGCTTACCACGGAGAACTCCCGGATCTCCTCGCGCAGCGCCCCGATTCGCTGCGGATCGCCCTGCTCGTGCGCCGTACGCAGTTCGTCGGCGATCTCGCGCATGCGCAGCAGGGGCCCGTCGCTCTCACGCCAGGCGGCCACCGCCTCCCTGAAATAGGGTGCCCAGGAGAAATGCCGGTACAGCCGGATCATGCCGGGAATATCCTCGGCCGCGTTGTTCCCCTGAAGGAGGCCCTGGCGGGCGACCTCCAGGTCCGGCGGATGCCGGTCCAGTGCCCGGCGCGCCCGCAGATCCCCCAGGGGCACTTGCAGGGACTCGACCGCCATGTCCCGGTAGTGCGGATCGGCAGTTTCGGCGTAACGGTCCAGGTAATAGACAGCCCCGGTCACCCCTTTCGACCAGTGGCTCTCGCCGGCAAGATAGGCCCGGGCACTGTCCTGGAGCGACAGCGCCGCAAGCATCAGGGCAAGACCCAGGGCGGAAAGGGCAAGCAGGCCTCCAAACCCGAGGAACAGGGCACGCCGGTAGCGATGCGCCGGGTCCGCAAACAACTTCTTGTACATTGTTGTCGCCCCTTGTGCCCCGCGGTGCACAGCGCTCCGGCTATCCGCGGGACAGGGCCCGTATCCGTGATCCATCCCGGAATCACGCAAGGGATGTCTTGTTATCTGCGTACTTCAGCCAGTCTTCGCGGCCAGTCGCCCAGTATACCGGAGTTCCGGAGTCCTGCCCGATTGGACCACAGGAAGGCAGCCTGCCGCCATGCACCAGCGGTTACCAACCGGAAGTTACACCATGCCGACACGAATGCGGTAACCGCCACAGCCACGGCAAGTAGTTGACAAGTTTATGCCATGCACTTCGCCTGTTCTCGTTCCGATTTCGCACCAACGGACACTGGAGTAGGATGCGAACAGGCGAAATGGGGACCGCCAGCGATGAGCACAAAAGAAGAGGACCAGCCGGCAACAGCGCAACTGCGCGAGACACTCGTCCATGTGGCCCGGGAAATGAACCGCAAGGGCCTTAACCAGGGACGCTCGGGCAACGCAAGCGCACGCTTTGGCAATAATGCAATGCTGATCACCGCTTCCGGTTGCCATTTCGACCGGATCGGCCCCGCCGAAATCGTGAAGACCGATCTGGACGGAAACTGGACCGGCCCGCTCAAGCCTTCCAGCGAATACTCCTTCCATGCCGCCATCTATCGTCAGCGCCCGGATGCACGGGCCGTGATCCATGTCCATTCTCCCTGGGCGACCACCCTGGCCTGCATGCGGCGGGCCATCCCCGCCTTCCACTACATGGTGGCGGTGGCCGGCGGGCGGGATATCCCCTGCACGCCCTACGCCACATTCGGTACCGATGCGCTGGCCGGGCATGTGGCGCAGGCCCTGTCTTCCCGGGATGCCTGCCTGATGGCCAACCACGGCCAGGTGGCGCTGGGAGACAGCCCCGAAGCCGCGCTGGAGCTGGCCCTCGAGGTGGAGCTGCTGGCGCGCTGCTACGGACAGACCCTGACCCTCGGCGAGCCGGTTCTGCTTGACGATGCCGAGATGGACGAAGTGCTGGAGCGCTTACGGGGGTACCGCAGGAATGCACAGGCAAACGAGTCCCCCCCGGCCGGGGATTGATGGAAATCCCGCCAGATAGCCGATGAGCGGCCAGCCGCGGGACTACCGAATCTTCGTGACGGAGGGACCTCGCCGAGCTAACCTGTAGACATGGAAACCAGGGCAAGGCAACCGCGTGAAGACCGGGCCGCTGTCCCCTTTTCCCGGCCCGGCACCGACTTCCCCGAGCCCTACGGGCTGAGGATGCCCTGGCTGCGTTTTTCCGATCCCGGCGCGGAAAGCCGTTTTGCGGAAGGGTTTAACCGCGAGGCCCTCTGCTACAGCCGCGCGGCCCTGGCCGTCGCGCTGGTACTTGTCGGTGCATTCGGGATATTCGAGGCCTTCCTGTACCCCGAGCAGTTGCAGACACTCTATTTCCTCCGCTACACACTGAGCGTGCCCTTGCTGGCCCTGGCACTGGCGCTGACATGGGTTCCGGCGGTGCAGCAGAGGCTCGACTGGCTGCTGTTTGCGGTGGTGCAACTGTTTGCGTTCACGGTTCTGATTCGCCTGCATCTGGCCGAGGCGGTCAACGTCCAGCTCCACTACGCCACCCTGCTGCTGGTGCTGCTGTTCAACTACAGCTTCCTGCGGATGCGTTTTGCCGTGGCAACGGCCAGCGGCTGGACTCTGGTGCTGCTCTTCATACTGATGGAAACACTGGCCGGCACGACCCCGGGCGTGCTTCGCTCCGCCTGGTTGTACCTGTTCGCGGCGGCCAACCTGGCGGGCATGACCGGCCTTTTCCTCTCGGAGCTTGCCATGCGCCGCGGCTTTGTCCGTGGCGAAAGAATGGAGTACCTGGAAAGAACCGACCCCCTTACCGGCCTGCCCAATCGCCGCGAAACCATGTCCCGCCTCCACGAAGAGCTGGAGCGGGCGCGGCGTTTCAACGACCCGCTGTCGGTGGCCATCATCGACGTGGACGGCTTCAGGCGGATCAATGAACGCTTCGGCCACGCACCCGGTGACGGGGTGCTGAAACAGGTGGCGCGCCGCTGGTCGGCGACACTGCGGAAAGTGGATACGCTGGGCCGGGTGGGCGGCGAGGAGTTCATGGTGATCATGCCCCACACGGATGCCGCCGGCGCCATGATCTCCTGCGAGCGGTTGCGCCACGCGCTTTCCGACCACCCCTTCTACATCCGGGATGAACCACCGGTCACCATCACGGTCAGCATCGGCCTGGTCGTTGTATCCGCAAGGGAAACTTCCCCTGACCAGGCATTCAGCCAGGCAAGCAGCGCGCTCTACATGGCCAAGGACGGCGGGTGCAATACGGTCAGGGCGCACGAGTAGCGGCCCCGTAGAGACACCCCCTCAAATCAAGGGTGTCGCAAAACCCCGTGGAGGAAACGACCACCGGTCACGAACCTGGTGCGACGAAACCGCCTGGCGATCGTCAGTCCCGCTGCGTGACTTCCAGCAGGTGATAGCCAAACTGGGTCTTCACCGGGCCCTGCACCTGATTCAGCGGTGCGCTGAAAACCACCTGATCGAATTCCTGCACCATCTGGCCCGGACCGAAGGTACCCAGATTCCCGCCGTCGCGGCCGGAGGGGCACTTGGAATGTGTCTGGGCCAGCTTCGCAAAGTCCTCGCCGGACTCGATCTTCGATTTGAGTTCGTTACAGAAATCCTCGCTTTCCACCAGGATATGCCGTGCTGCCGCCTGTGCCATGACTACTCCTCATTCAGGAAAAAGGAACCCGGATACGGTGACCCGAAAAATGATCGAAGGAACCGGAAGGCGACAGACTGCCCCACCGGGCCCCTGCTGGCAACCGCGCCGCAGCAGGCAGCCCGTCAGAGATGCTCCAGCGCCTCACTCAGCGTGGCCACCGGAATCACCTCCATCCCCTGCACCGCTTCCCTGGGCCGATTGCCCTTCGGCACGATGGCACGGCGGAAACCGTGCTTGGCGGCTTCGGCGATACGCTCCTGTCCCTGGGGGACCGGGCGGATCTCGCCGGACAGACCCACTTCACCGAACACGATCAGCTCCCGGTCCAGGGGGCGGTCCCGGAAACTGGAAACGATGGCCTGCAGCAAGGCCAGGTCCGCGCCGGTCTCCATCACCTTCACCCCGCCGACCACATTGGCGAAGACGTCCTGATCTCCCACCTGGATACCGCCATGGCGATGCAACACGGCCAGCAGCATGGCCAGGCGGTTCGGGTCCAGCCCCACGCACACACGGCGGGGGTTGCCCAGATGACTCTGGTCCACCAGCGCCTGCAGCTCCACAAGCAAGGGGCGGGTACCCTCCCAGATCACCGTGACCAGTGAACCCGAGGCAATCTCGTCGGCGCGGTTGAGAAAGATCGCCGAAGGGTTTTTCACTTCCTTCAGGCCTTCGGAAGTCATGGCAAAGATGCCCAGTTCATTGACCGCGCCAAATCGGTTCTTCAGGCCGCGAAGGGTGCGAAAGCGCGCGTCGGAGGAGCCTTCCAGCATCAGCGAGCAGTCGATCATGTGCTCGAGCACCTTGGGCCCGGCCAGGCTGCCTTCCTTGGTGACGTGGCCCACCAGCAGCAGCACTGTGCCAGTCTGTTTGGCGAAGCGCGTAAGCGCGGCGGCGCACTCACGCACCTGGGCGACACTGCCCGGCGCCGACTGCAACCCGGTCAGGTACATGACCTGGATGGAGTCGATCACCAGGACCTTCGGCTGTTCCTTTCTCGCCAGCGCCAGCACGGCTTCCACATCGGTTTCCGAGGCCAGTCGCAGGCTCTCGCGTGGCAGTTGCAGGCGCTCGGCCCGCATGGCCACCTGAGACAGGGATTCCTCGCCGGTGACGTAGAGACAGGATTGCTTCGAGGCAAGGCGGCAGAGTGTCTGCAGCAACAGGGTGGACTTTCCCGCGCCCGGATGGCCGCCGATCAGTACCGCCGAACCGGGCACCAGGCCGCCACCGAGGACCCGGTCCAGTTCGCCGATGGTCGACGACATGCGCGGCGCTTCGGCCAGCTCGATTTCATCCAGCCGCCGCACCGTGGCGGGCTCGCCGGCATAGCCACCCGTGGCCGAGGCGCCACGTCCGGACGCGGCGCTTTCAGTAACGAACTCGCTGAGCGTGTTCCAGGCACCACAGGCCGGACACTGCCCCTGCCACTTGGGAAAGTCCGCGCCGCATTCCGTGCAAACGAAGGCTGTCTTGCGCTTGGCCATATCATTCCCTGTCGGTTTATCTGTCCAGCCCCGGACCAGGATTTCCCTTGCCCCTTGTCCCTTGCCCCTTGTCCCTTGCCCCTTGTCCCTTGTCCCTTGTCCCTTGTCCCTTGTCCCTTGTCCCTTGCCCCTTGTCCCTTATTTACCCAATCAC
>SLJS01000132.1 GCA_007135015.1 Alcanivorax sp.
CAAGGAGAAAGGTGCAAGGAGAAAGGTGCAAGGAGAAAGGTGCAAGGAGAAAGGTGCAAGGAGAAAGGTGCAAGGAGAAAGGTGCAAGGAGAAAGGAGAAAGCACCCTGAATCGCGCCCGCATCCTTTGCCGCCTGTCTGTCGCCCGCAGTTCTCGCAAGCCTGTTACTTGCTCATGAAACAGATCGAGGTACTGAAACCATGACCGCCGACTTCCTCGGCCTTGCCAATCCCGGCGTGCAGAAACTCAGCCCCTATCAACCCGGCAAGCCCGTGGAGGCGTTGCAGCGGGAGTTGGGGCTGACGGACGTGATCAAGCTGGCGAGCAACGAGAACCCTTCCGGTCCGGGCGAGAAAGCGCGCGCGGCGGCTCGCCATGCACTGGATGAAATTCATCGCTATCCGGATGGCAGCGGCTTTCGGCTCAAGCAGGCGCTTTCGCAACGGCTGGACGTGGACAGTGACTGCATCACCCTGGGCAACGGCTCCAATGATGTACTGGAACTGGTCGCCCGGGCCTGGGTGCGTCCCGGCGACGAAGTGGTGATCAGCGAATACGCCTTCGCCATCTATACCCTGGTGACGCTGGGCTGCTCGGCCACGCCGGTAACGGTGCCCGCCCGGAACTTCGGCCATGACCTCGAGGCCATGGCGGACGCGGTCACCGAGCGAACCCGTGTGATCTACATTGCCAACCCCAACAATCCCACCGGCACCTGGTCGACGGCGCGGGAGCTCGATGGGCTGCTTGCGCGGGTGCCGGAACATGTCCTGGTGGTGCTGGACGAGGCGTACCTGGAATATGTGGAAGAGGAGGAATACCCGGACGGGCTGCGGCGGCTGCAACGTCACCCCAACCTGATCGTGACCCGGACCTTTTCCAAGATCCACGGCCTGGCGGGCCTGCGCGTGGGCTATGGCGTATCTTCGCCGGAGGTTGCCGATGTGCTCAATCGGGTGCGCCAGCCCTTCAATTGCAATCTGGCGGCCCTGGCCGCCGCCGAAGCGGCGCTTGAGGACCATCATTATGTGGAACACAGCCGTGATCTGAATACCGCGGGCCTGGCCCAGTTGGCGGAAGGATTCCAGCGCATGAAGCTGGACTGGATTCCCTCGGTGGCCAATTTCATCACCGTTGACTGCGGCTGCGAGGTGGCCCCGGTGTACGAGGCGCTGCTTCGCGAAGGCGTCATTGTCCGGCCTCTGGCCGGTGCGGGCATGCCCCGGCACCTGCGCGTGACCACCGGCCTGCCCGGGGAGAACGACCGCTTTCTCGCCGCCCTGCGGCGGGTGCTGGAAACGCTGTAGAAGAGGGCCTCCGGCCACGAACCGTTGCGCCGGTACCTGTAGCGGGGGGGGAAAGGGTTTCATGGAGAAACGAATTGTTTGAACGGGTGGTAATCATCGGACTGGGCCTGATCGGCGGGTCGCTGGCCGCGGCGCTCAAGGAGCAGCGCCTGGCCCGGCGGGTCGTGGCGGTGGCCCGCTCGCCGCGCACCCGTGAGCGGGGCCTGGAGATGGGCCTGGTCGACGAGGTGCATGAGGATGCCGCCCGGGCGGTGGCAGGCGCGGATCTCGTTTTCCTGGCAGTGCCGGTACAGGCCATGGGCCGGGTCATGGCGGCCATGGCCCCGGGGCTGGACCCGGCGGTGGTGATCAGCGACGGCGGCAGCGTCAAGCAGGCGGTGCTCGCCGCGGCGCGCGAGAACCTGCCCGATGTCTCCCGGTTCGTGCCGGGCCATCCCATTGCCGGCAAGGAACACAGCGGCGTCGATGCCGCCGATGCCGAGCTGTACCGCGATCACCGGGTGATCCTCACGCCGGTGGCGGAAACCGATGCCTCGGCACTGGCCCGGGTGCGCGATCTGTGGACGGCGCTGGGCGCCGAGGTGCTGGAGATGGCGCCGGACGAACACGACCGGGTGCTGGCGGAGACCAGTCATCTGCCGCACATGCTTGCCTTCTCGCTGGTCGACACCCTGGCCCGGCAGGGCGATTCCACGGAGATCTTTCGCTACGCCGCCGGCGGCTTCCGGGACTTCACCCGCATCGCCTCCAGCGATCCGCTGATGTGGCACGATATCCTGATGGAAAACCGCCAGGCGGTGCTGCAGGCACTGGAGCTGTTCGACCGCGGGCTGGAGGACTTCCGCCAGGCGGTTTCCTCCGGTGACAGCGAGAAGCTGCTGGCCATCATGACACGGGCCAACAGTGCCCGGGCACGCTTTCTGGCGATGAATGAACGAACTTCCTATACCCGGGCCCGACAGAGTGACGACAGTATGCAGGACACAGAGACCGCGCAGACCGGTGCGGGTGCATTCCGGGTGACGCCCGGTGGCCGGCTGCAGGGCGCCGTGCGGGTGCCGGGCGACAAGTCGATTTCCCACCGCTCCATCATGCTGGGGGCGCTGGCCGAGGGGGTCACGGAGATCCAGGGTTTCCTGGAGGGCGAGGACGCTCTGGCCACCCTGCAGGCGTTCCGCGACATGGGCGTGGTGATCGAAGGGCCCCATCACGGCGAGGTGCGGGTGCACGGCGTCGGGCTTCATGGGCTGAAAGCACCCGCCGATACCCTCTATATGGGCAATTCCGGCACCTCCATGCGCCTGCTGATGGGGCTGCTGGCCGGCCAGGCGTTCGACAGTGAACTTATCGGGGACGCTTCCCTGTCCCGGCGGCCCATGGGCCGCGTGGCCGAGCCGCTTCGCGGGATGGGCGCGCGTATCGACACCGGCGATGAGGGCAGGCCGCCGGTACGGATTCACGGCGGGCAGCGACTGCAGGGCATCGATTATGACCTGCCGGTGGCCTCCGCCCAGGTCAAGTCCGCGCTGTTGCTGGCCGGCCTCTACGCCGATGGCGAGACCCGGGTGACCGAACCGGCCACCACCCGGGACCATACCGAGCGCATGCTTGCCGGCTTCGGGTACGCGCTTGAGCGGGAGCAGGTCTCGGTACGGCTGCGCGGCGGTGGACAACTGCGCGCCTGCGAACTGGATGTTCCGGGGGACATTTCCTCGGCGGCGTTCTTTCTGGTGGGTGCGTCCATTGCCGCCGACTCTGAAGTGGTGCTCTCCCATGTGGGGATCAACCCCACCCGAACCGGGGTGCTCGGGATTCTTGAGCGGATGGGCGCGGACATCCGGGTGGAGAACCGCCGCGAGGCGGGAGGCGAGCCGGTGGCGGACCTGCGCGTGAAAAGCGCCACCCTGCGGGGCATCACCATCCCGCCGGAGCTGGTGCCGCTGGCCATTGACGAGTTTCCCGCCCTGTTCGTGGCGGCGGCCTGCGCGGAAGGGGAAACCGTATTGCGCGGAGCCGAAGAACTGCGGGTGAAGGAATCGGACCGCATCCAGGTGATGGCCGACGGTCTCGCTACACTGGGCGTCGAGGTGGAAACCTTCCCGGACGGACTGCGCATTCGCGGCGGACGCCTGGGCGGAGGCGAGGTGGACAGTCACGGTGACCACCGGGTGGCCATGAGCTTCGCCATGGCGGCACTGCGTGCCGAATCTCCGATCACCATCCGGGACTGTGCCAACGTGGGCACGTCCTTTCCCGGGTTCGCCGAACTGGCCCGGCGGGCCGGGCTGGCCCTGGAGGAGGTTCCCGAATGAACGGCGCGCCGATCATCACCGTCGACGGGCCGGTTTCCTCCGGCAAGGGGACCGTGGCCAGGGAAGTGGCGGCACGGCTGGGCTGGCGGCTGCTTGATTCCGGAGCGCTGTACCGCCTGCTCGGCCTTTACGCACAGCGCCGGGGCCTGTCCACCGATGACGAGGCGGGGCTCGCGGAACTGGCGCGGGACCTGCCGGTGGTCTTTGAGCAGACAGACGGTGAGCCGAGGATCCTGCTCGATGGCGAGGACGTCACGCGCGCCATCCGTCGCGAGGAGGTCGGAGAGCTGGCCTCGCGGGTGGCGGTGATCGAGCCGGTGCGAAGGGCCCTGCTGGCGCGGCAGCAGGCGTTCGCCGGCCCGCCCGGACTGGTGGCGGATGGCCGGGACATGGGCACTGTGGTCTTCCCCGACGCGCCGTTGAAGATCTTTCTGACCGCCAGCGCGGAAGAGCGCGCGAGACGGCGCTATAAGCAGTTGAAGGAAAAGGGGTTTGGTGCTAATCTCGCCGCCCTTGTCGAGGACATCCGCGCCCGGGACGACCGTGACATGAACAGGGACATCGCGCCGCTGGAGGCGGCCGATGGGGCCCTGGTCGTTGATTCCACCAGCATGACGGTGGATGAGGTGGTCAACCGGATTCTCGATGAAGCCGCCAGGCGGGACATTGCCTGACGGCGGGGCACAGCTTCGGACCTGAAGGAATCTGTGTTGCGGGGTGGTTCCGCTTTCGGCCGTCAATGCAAACCAGCAAGGCCGGAGGGGAGCTGTAATGGTAGCGGCCCATGTCTGCTGGTTGACATGGTGTATCAAATCAACAGGTAAGCTTACTCATGACCGAATCTTTTGCCGAACTTTTCGAAGCCAGTCTCAAGGATCTGGATGTAGCCCGTGGTTCCATCATTCGAGGAACCGTAGTTTCGATAGACAGTGACTGGGTCACCGTCAACGCAGGTCTCAAGTCCGAAGGCATCATTCCCCGAAACGAATTCCTCAGCGAGGAAGGCGAGCTGGAAATCAGCGAGGGTGACGAGGTGGAAGTGGCGGTGGACGCCATCGACGACGGCCTCGGCTTTACCCGCCTTTCCCGTGAAAAGGCCAAGCGCGCCGAAGTCTGGGGCGACCTGGAACAGGCCTTCGAGAACGACGAGATCATCAAGGGCCAGATCAGTGGCAAGGTAAAGGGCGGCTTTACGGTCGATATCGGCCTGGTTCGGGCCTTCCTGCCCGGTTCGCTGGTGGATATCCGTCCGGTGCGGGATGTCACCCACCTGGAAGGCAAGGACCTGGACTTCAAGGTGATCAAGCTCGACCCCCGGCGCAACAACGTGGTCGTCTCCCGCCGGGCGGTCATGGAAGCCGAGCACAGCGCCGAGCGCGAGCAGCTGCTCGAGTCGCTCCAGGAAGGCATGGTCATCAAGGGCATCGTCAAGAACCTCACCGACTACGGCGCCTTCGTGGACCTGGGCGGCATCGACGGGCTGCTGCACATCACCGACATGGCCTGGAAGCGCATCAAGCACCCCAGCGAGATCGTGGAAGTCGGCCAGGAGATCGAGGTCAAGGTACTCAAGTTCGACCGCGAGAAGATGCGTGTCTCCCTGGGCCTCAAGCAGCTCGGCGAGGACCCCTGGCACGACATCGTGGCCCGCTATCCGGAGGGCACCCGCGTCAATGCCCGCGTGACCAACCTCACCGACTACGGCTGCTTCGCCGAGATCGAAGAGGGTGTCGAGGGCCTGGTGCACGTCTCCGAGATGGACTGGACCAACAAGAACATCCATCCGTCCAAGGTGGTCACCATCGGCGACGAGGTGGAGGTGATGATCCTGGACATCGATCAGGAGCGCCGCCGGATTTCGCTGGGCATCAAGCAGTGCCAGGCCAATCCCTGGGAGACCTTCGCCGAGAAGCACAGCAAGGGCGACCGGGTCAGCGGCCGGATCAAGTCCATCACCGACTTCGGCATCTTCATTGGCCTGGAAGGCGGTATCGACGGCCTGGTGCACCTTTCGGACATTTCCTGGGAGGAACCCGGAGAGGAAGCGGTACGCAAGTTCTCCAAGGGCGATGAGCTCGAGACCGTGATCCTGTCCATTGATGCCGACAGGGAGAGAATTTCCCTTGGAATCAAGCAGTTGACAGATGATCCATTTGGTGAGTATGTTGCTGGGAACGACAGGGGAACAGCCGTGAGGGGAACCGTTACGGCCGTGGAGCCGAAAACGGTCACTGTCGAGCTGGCGGAGAACGTGGAAGCGTACCTTCAAGCCGGCGAGATTGCCGGTGAAAAGGTCGAGGATGCCAGCGAGAAATACAAGGTGGGCGACGAAGTAGAAGCGCGGATCAGCTCCATTGATCGCAAGAACCGCGTCATCAACCTGTCCCAGCGTCCCCAGAAGGCTTCCGAGGAGCCGGCCAAGGACGACGACGGGAAGGCGCCCAGGACCATCGGTGATCTGATCAAGGCGCAGATGGAAAACGAATAGCGTGCTCCTCCGGGCCGCGCGTTCCGCGCGGCCCCTGGGGGCAACAGCCCACTGGGGGTAGGTTATGGCGTTGACCAAGTCCGAGTTGATAGAGCGGATTGCCGCCCGGCAGACCCAGCTCTCGTCCAAGGACGTGGAACTGGCGGTCAAGACGCTCATCGAGGAGATGGCGGATAACCTGGCCAATGGCGGGCGGATCGAGATCCGTGGTTTCGGCAGCTTTTCCCTTCATTTCCGCGCTCCGCGGGTGGGAAGAAACCCGAAGACCGGAGCTTCCGTGGAACTGCACGGCAAGTATGTGCCCCATTTCAAGCCCGGCAAGGAGCTGCGCGAACGGGTGAATGCCGCCATGCACAGGGAGAAGGGCGGTGATGAAGGCAAGAGTGACAAGCAGAGGGAGAGCGCCCGCTCGCCCAGTGCCTCGGCCGGAATGCTCTGATGTTGTGCGGAGCGCGCCATGCGCTTGCTGAGTAACCTGTTCCTGTTCCTGTTTGTCGTAGCCGTCTTCCTGGCCGGATTGTTGTTTCTGCTGGGCAATCCGGACCCTGTCACCCTGGAACTGTTCATTACCGACTGGCAGCCCTCGGCCGCCCTGGGCCAGATGCTGCTTGCCTTTCTCTTCGGGGGGCTTCTCGTCGGAGTCATCATGGGGTTCCTGGCCGCCGGTGTCGTGCGTCGGCGCAGGGGAAGGGGAGCCCGCTGATGTCCGGCGGTTTCTGGTCCCTCGCGTTTCTGTTCATCGCCGTGGCGGTGGGCTTCCTGCTGGGACGGCTGGACGGGCGCCGTCGCCAGCGCCGCAGGTTGCTGAACCTGTCACGGAACTACGCCCAGGGGCTGGATTTTCTCCTCGGCGAACAGCACGACCGGGCCATCGAAACCTTCGTGCGCAATCTGGAAATCAATGAGCACACCTATGAAACCCATCTGGCACTGGGCCGGATGTTCCGCAAGCGCGGAGAGCTCGACCGCGCAACCTCCCTTCACCAGAATCTGCTCGACAGCCCCCGTCTGCCGGACGAATTCAAGGAAGACGTGCAACTGGAACTGGCCCGGGATTTTCTCGCCGCCGGGGTGCTGGACCGGGCGGAGACCATTTTCCAGGATATGGTCGACGGAGAAAGCCGTCATGCCGAGGCAGCCATGCGGCACCTGATGGCCATCTTCGAGGCGGAGAAGGACTGGCACAGCGCCATGGCCGTGGGCGAGAAACTGTTGCTCAGGGACCACAGCGTAGCCTCCACGCTCGCCCACTACTGCTGTGAGCTTGCCGAACGCCTGGATTACCACACTGAAGCCAACGCGGCCCGTCGGCTGCTGCGCCGGGCGCTGTCGTTCGATGAGGGCTGCGTCCGCGCCAGTCTTCTGCAGGGGCGGCTTGAGCTGGCCCGGGGGAATCCGGACACCGCGCTGCGCGCGTTCAAGCGAATCCGCGGGCAGGACCCGGAGTTCTTTGACGAGGTGCTTGATGACCTGGAGGAATGCTATCGCCAGCTCGGTCGGGAAGAGGAACTGGTGAACTTCCTGCTGGAATGCTGCGGCGAGCATCCGTCCACGCCGCTGGTGCTCAAGCTTTCCGCACGATTGCGCGAACGGGTGGGCGAGGAGGAAGCCGCGGAACTCGTTACCCGTTACATGCAGCATCATCCCACGGTGCGAGGGCTGCGCGAGATGGTGGAGCTGAGCATGCGCCGCAACCAGGACACGGATCACGAGCAGCTGGGCATCCTTCGCCGGCTCAGTGACCGGCTGCTTGCCGGCGAGATCCAGTACCAGTGTCATCGTTGCGGGTTCGAGGCCCGTTCACTGCACTGGCAATGCCCCGGCTGCAAGGGCTGGGGCACCATTCGCCGCAACCCGGAAGAGGGCACCCCGGCCTGATGGAAGCGAAATCGCCCCTGATCATCGCACTGGATTACCCGGATGCCGCCGGCGCGCTGGAGATGGCTGGGCGGCTGGACCCGGGCAAGGTCCGGGTCAAGGTGGGCAAGGAGCTGTTCACCGCCGCCGGTCCGGCGGTGGTGGAGGCGCTGGTGGAGCGGGGGTTTCAGGTTTTCCTGGACCTGAAGTTTCACGACATTCCCAACACCGTGGCCGCCGCGCTGCGCTCCGCCGCCGCACTGGGCGTGTGGATGGTCAATGTTCATGCCGCCGGCGGCCCCGCCATGCTTGCCGCCTCGGCCGCGGCCCTTCGGGACCTGCCGCGGCGACCGCTGCTGGTGGCCGTTACCGTGCTGACCAGCATGGATGCGGATGAACTCGCGCAGACCGGCGTGCAGGGCACGCCGGAAGAGCAGGTCCGGCGTCTGGCCCGGCTTGCCCGGCAGGCGGGGCTCGACGGGGTGGTCTGTTCCGCCCGGGAAGCCTCCGGCCTGCGCGGGGAGTTCGGCAGGGACTTCTCCCTGGTCACGCCCGGTATCCGCCCCGCCGGCAGTGACCAGCAGGATCAGAAACGGGTGGTTACCCCGAGGGACGCCCGGGAGCTGGGCGTGGACTACATGGTGGTCGGCCGCCCGGTCACGGGTGCGCCCGATCCTGCCGCTGCAGTGGACGAAATCCTACAGGACCTTTCGGCTTCTTCCTGAGCATTTTACCGGGCCCGGCTTACAGCAACACGCTGTACGCCCCGTTATGCTGGGCACTCCCTTTTCGAGAAAAAGCAAAGGAGCTGCTTATGAGTTCACGTATTTCCAGCATGCTGAAGGCCCTGGTGCTTGCACTGACACTGGGCTTCCTTTCCGGGCCGGCGCTGGCGGAGCCCGGCATTGATGCGCACCCGGTGGTGAACATCAACCAGGCGGGCGAGGAGGAACTCGCCGAGGCACTGGACGGCGTGGGGTCGGTGACCGCGAAAGCCATCGTGGAATACCGCCGGGAGAACGGCGCTTTCGATTCCCCGGAAGCACTCGGGCAGGTTGCTGGCGTGGGCCCGGCAACCATTGAGAACAATCGCGAGCGAATCCGCACCGACTAACCGCAAGCCTTCCCGATGATCCCGCCCCTCTCTCTGGAGGGTGTCACAAAAGGTCTTTTGGGCCGAAAAAGAAAGCTCCCTCCCCTGAGAAGGGGAGGGCCGGGGTGGGGGCGCGGCGAAGCCGCGCAAGGCCGCCTCCATACCTCCCCCCCCCTCGGAGGGTGTCGTAAAAGCCCCTCTCCCCTCGTGGGAGAGGGGTTGGGGAGA
>SLJS01000234.1 GCA_007135015.1 Alcanivorax sp.
GCGGCCCGGAGCCTCGCAGAGCTCGGCTCGCTCCGGCGGCGGCCCGTCCATTGGGACGGACCTTGTTCCCGCCTCCGCCCCCCCCCTCGCGGGGGGAGGCTTCCAATCGGAAACGCCACACCAATCCGCAGGGGTTTTTACGAAACCCTCTCGGTGAGGGTGTCGCAAAAGGGTTTGTGGGAGCGCACCTTGGGGCGCGAAGAACTTGGCACCGTGCCGGAATCCGGGGCTTTCGCGGCCCAAGGTCCGCTCCTACAAGTGCCAGAAGACCCTTTTGCGAAACCCTTAGTGGCGAGGGGCGGGTGGCGCGAAGGAGGAGCCTGTTCGGGGCGCGGTGGTCGGCGGTCGGTTGGCAGTGGTCCGAAAAAAAAGGGTAGATCCCGGGTCCAGGTGCAGGCGGATCAGGGATGGTGGCATTGGCGGTATGCGTATAACTGGCCCACGATGACAGGCGTCCATGGCTATGATATCGGCCTTTCCATCTCAGGCCTTTCGGGAGTATTGCCGCCGTGACGACGACAAAGATGGTCGAGGATTTATTGACCCTGATACGGCTGGAACGGCTGGAGGACAATCTGTTTCGTGGAGAAAGCCGCGCCACGGGCCAGCGCAGCGTCTTCGGCGGCCTTGTGGCCGGGCAGGCGCTGATGGCGGCCTCGCGCACGGTGCCCGAGGAGCGCCCGGTGCATTCGCTGCATGCCTATTTTCTCCGGCCGGGCGACTTCAGCGTACCCATCGTCTACGACGTGGATCCTATTCGTGACGGACGCAGCTTTACCACACGCCGGGTGAACGCCATTCAGCATGGCCGTCCGATCTTCAGTCTGGCTGCCTCGTTTCAGGTGGAGGAACCGGGCATGGCCCACCAGGACCGGATGCCCGAGGCGCCCGCGCCGGAAGGGCTGGAAGACGACCTGGACCTGCGGCGCAATTTCGCCCCGCGCATTCCCGAGCCCTTCCGGGAGGCCTTCCTGCAGGAGCGCCCCGTGGAAATGCGCCCGGTCAAGCCCGCCAACCCCTTCGAGGCCGAGCCCCAGGACCCCTTGCGGATGATCTGGTTCCGGATTCCCGGGCTCGGAGATGCGGACCGGGCCACACAGCGGGCGCTGCTGGCCTTCTGTTCGGATTTCGGGCTGCTGGGTACGGCCATGCTTCCCCACGGGGTGAGCTTCTTCAGCCCCAATGTACAGTCGGCCAGTCTCGACCACGCCATGTGGTTTCACCGGGACTTTCGCATGGACGACTGGTTGCTCTATGTTACCGACAGTCCGGCTGCCGCCGGTGCCCGGGGGCTGAACCGCGGCAGGATATTTCGCCGCGATGGCACCCTGGTTGCCTCGGTGGCCCAGGAAGGGCTGATGCGCCTCCATGAGGCTGCCGAGGCCTGACAGCGGGGCGGATGCAGAGGGAGGGGCGCCATGGCGGAGGAACTGATTTCGCTGCTTGAGGAAATCAGAGGCTGCAGGCTCTGCGCGCAAGCGCTTCCTCTGGGCCCGCGGCCGGTCCTGCGCGCCGGTGCCGGCGCGCGGCTTCTGGTGGTGGGGCAGGCTCCCGGCACCCGGGTCCACGAAACCGGCATTCCCTGGAATGATCCGTCCGGAGACCGGCTGCGCGAATGGCTGGAGCTCGACCGCCAGACCTTCTATGACAGCGAGCGCATTGCCATTGTGCCCATGGGGTTCTGTTATCCGGGCCGGGGGCGGGGCGGGGACTTGCCGCCACGACCCGAGTGTGCCCCGACCTGGCATCCGCGCCTGCTGGCTGCGCTGCCCCGGGTGCGCCTGACCCTGCTGATCGGCCGCTACGCCCAGGCCTGGTATCTGGGCACCGGCCGTGAAAGGCTCACGGAAACGGTGGGTCGCTACCGCGACTTCCTTCCCGGTTTCTTCCCGCTGCCGCATCCCAGCCCCCGTAACCGCCTGTGGCTGCGCCAGCGCCCCTGGTTCGAGGAGCAGGTGGTGCCCGCCCTGCGCCAGGAAGTGCATCGCGCCCTGGAGAGCCAGTGACGGGTAGCCCGGAGGCAGCGGTGGATAAGGGGGCGGTGAAGCGCTAGAATGCGCGCGCCATCAACCCACCCCGCCAACCGGAGCAGAGAGGGCCATGCCGGTAAGCAAGCTGGAAGACCATTTCGGACGCTGGAAGAACCGTGAAGAGATCGCCGAGGCGATGATTCCGCTGATCGGCCGTCTCTATCGGGAAAAGAACATTACCGTCACTGTCTACAGCCGCTCGCTGGTGAACAAGTCGGTGATCCAGATCCTCAAGACCCACCGCTTTGTACGCCAGATCGAGAGCGAGGCGCTGTCCGTGGTCGACACCATGCCCATTCTCCAGGAGGTGGTGAAACTGGACCTGGGGCCCTGCCGGCTGGATATCGGCAAGCTGGCCTGGCAGTTCAGCCAGGACGATAGCGGCGTTACGGCGGATGAGTTCGTCCGGCGCGAGCTGGCCGAGGCCATGGACAACAAGCTGCCCCGGCCGGAGCACACCGATGTGGTGCTTTACGGGTTTGGTCGGATCGGGCGCCTGCTGGCGCGGCTTCTCATCGAGAAGGCGGGCTCCGGTGACGGGCTGCGGCTCAAGGCCGTGGTGGTCCGCAAGGGTAGCGAAAACGACCTGGAAAAGCGGGCCAGCCTGCTGCGGCGGGATTCGGTTCACGGCTCCTTCGCCGGCACCATCGCTGTCGACGAGGAAGAAAACGCCATCATTGCCAACGGCAACTTCTTTCATGTGATCTACGCCGACGATCCCTCCTCCATTGATTACACGAAGTACGGCATCAACAACGCCGTGGTGCTCGACAATACCGGCAAGTGGCGGGACGAGGAGGGGCTCTCACAGCACCTGCAGTGCCCCGGCATTTCCAGGGTGCTGTTGACCGCGCCGGGCAAGGGCAACCTCAAGAACATCGTTCACGGCGTCAACAACCACTTGATTGATGACGACGACCGGATCATCTCCATTGCAAGTTGTACTACCAATGCCATCGTGCCGCCGCTGAAGGTGCTCAACGATCGCTTCGGAATCGAGGTGGGGCATGTGGAGACCGTTCACGCCTATACCAATGACCAGAATCTTCTCGACAACTTCCACAAGGGGGACCGTCGCGGGCGCGCCGCGCCGCTGAACATGGTGCTGACCGAGACCGGCGCTGCTACGGCGGCCGCCAAGGCTCTTCCGGAGCTGAAGGGAAGGCTGACGGGCAATTCCATCCGCGTGCCTACCCCGGACGTGTCCATGGCGATCCTGAATCTGACGCTGAAGGAAGAAACCACGCTCGAGGAGCTCAACAGCCATCTGCGCTGGGTCTCGCTCCATTCCGACCTGCAGCGCCAGATCGACTTCATCAGTTCCCCGGACGCGGTTTCCACCGATTTCGTCGGCTCCCGGCATGCGGCGGTGATCGATGCCGAGGGGACCATTGTCAACGGCAAGCATGTGGTGCTGTACGTCTGGTACGACAATGAGTTCGGATACAGCTGCCAGGTTGTGCGGGTGCTGCAGCAGATTTCCGGGGTCGAGTTTCCGGCCTACCCGAAGGACTGACTACGCCCTTGACCGGGCTCAAGGAAGTACGGATTCAGGGTCGATTCGCCGGCTGGCGCTGGCGTAGAAGGGGGTGCGTCATTATAATGGCGCGCGCTGCTGCCGGCCGGTCCAGTGCATCATGACGAGCGTCCGCGGGCGCGGACGGCCGGAACCTGCCCGGAACGTCGGCTTGCCACGGCGAACACCCGGTTCGGGGCCGTGCTGACGGCAACAAGGGCCCCGGGGCTACGGATCCGCATGCTTGCCACACTGATGCCCTGGCACGGGACTGCTACGGATACGGAAATGTTGCCGGGTGCAAGACAGGGCGCAAGGCAGACTGTACCAACGTGAAACGTGGGCGGAGGCTATGATCAAAATCAAACGGGGACTTGATCTTCCCATTGCTGGCGCCCCGCGTCAGGAGATCGAGAACGGTCCTGTGGTTCGTTCCGTGGCGGTGCTCGGTGGGGATTACCCCCGCATGAAGCCGACCATGTTCGTCTCCGAGGGCGACCGGGTGCGCAAGGGACAGCAAATCTTCGAGGACAAGAAGACCCCCGGGGTGAAGTACACCGCGCCCGGGACAGGGACGGTCAAGGCCATCCATCGCGGCCACAAGCGCGTGCTGCAGTCCGTGGTGATCGAGCTCTCGGGCGAGGACGGAGAGGAAACCTTTGCCGATTACAGCGGGGGATCGCTGGAAAGCCTGCCCCGCGAGAAGGCCTGGGAGCAGTTGGTCGAGTCCGGCCAGTGGACCGCCTTCCGGACCCGCCCCTTTGGCAAGGTGCCGGAGCCGGAGTCGGTGCCCAATTCCATTTTCGTTACCGCCATGGACACCAATCCGCTGGCGCCGGACACCGATGTGGTGCTCGGTGAGCAGGAACAGGCCTTCCGGGACGGGCTGAAAGTGCTCACGCGGCTCACTGACGGGCCCGTCTGGGTCTGCCGTTCGCCACAGTCACGTCTGCCCTCCTTTGCCTCGGGCCAGGTGCGCGAGGAGACCTTTGCCGGGCCGCACCCGGCGGGCAATCCCGGCACCCATATTCATTTCCTTGATCCGGTGGGCCTCAACAAGACGGTCTGGTCGGTGAACTACCAGGAAGTCATCGCCATCGGCAAGCTCTTTACCACCGGGCGGCTGTACACGGACCGGGTGATTTCCCTGGCGGGCCCGCAGGTGCGCAATCCCCGGCTGCTTCGAACCCGGGTGGGGGCGTCGCTGGAGGACCTGACCACCGGGGAGCTCGAGGCCGGAGAGAACCGGGTGGTTTCCGGTTCAGTGTTCAATGGCCACGCCTCCCGTGAGCCGGTGGCCTGGCTCGGCCGGCTGGCGCACCAGATCTCCGTGATCCCGGAGGGCCGCGAGCGGAAGCTGCTGGGCTATCTTTCCCCGGGTTTCAACGGGCACTCGGTGCTCAATATCTATCTCGCGCGGTTTCTGGGCAGAACTCCGCGTTTCACCGCCAGCACCAACGGCAGCGAGCGGGCCCAGGTGCCGCTGGGTCAGTATGAAGAGGTGATGCCGCTGGACGTTCTGCCTGCGCCACTGTTGCGCGCGCTGCTGGTCGAGGACACGGATCAGGCCCAGGACCTGGGTGCGCTGGAACTTGTGGAAGAGGACCTTGCCCTTTGTACCTACGTGTGTGTGGGCAAGTACGAGTACGGCCCCGTACTGCGTGACAATCTGACCCGCATTGAAGTGGAGGGCTGACCAGATGGGCCTGAGGAATTACATCGACCGGAACATCGCCCCGCATTTCCATGAAGGGGGCAAGCTGGAGCGGTATTACGTCTTCTACGAGATGTTCGATACCATGCTCTACAGCCCCTCGGAAACTACCCGCAACGCATCCCATGTTCGCGACGGGATTGATCTCAAGCGGGTGATGATGACGGTCTGGTTCGCCACCTTCCCGGCGATCCTGTTTGGTTTGTACAACGTCGGCTACCAGGCCAACCTGCAGATTGTTGAACATGGCTACAATGCGCTGCCCGGCTGGCGTACGGACCTGGTGGCCGCGCTCACCGGATATGATCCATACAGCCTGTTGTCCAATATTCTTCATGGCGCGGTCTACTATATTCCCATCCTGGTCACCGTCTACCTTACGGGTGCGCTCTGGGAAGGGCTTTTTGCCTGGAAGCGCGGCCATGAGGTCAATGAAGGCTTCTTTGTCACCGGCATTCTCTTTACCCTGATTCTTCCGCCGGCGATTCCCCTCTGGCAGGTGTTTCTCGGTGTCTCCTTCGGCGTGGTGATCGGCAAGGAGGTCTTTGGCGGGACCGGCAAGAACTTCCTCAATCCCGCGCTTGTAGGCCGGGCATTCCTGTTTTTCGCCTATCCGGCGCAGATGTCCGGTGACGCGGTCTGGACTGCGGTGGACAATTTCTCCGGTGCCACGGTGTTGTCGCTGGCGCAGTCCGGGGACATCAATTTCAGCGCCGGGCTCACCGAAAACGCCGTCACAGGCGGCAGCGCGGTGGATATCACCTGGATGCAGACCTTCCTCGGAGGGATCCAGGGTTCCATCGGCGAGACGTCCACGCTGGCAATATTGCTGGGTGCAGCCTTCCTGCTGTTCACCAAGATCGCCTCCTGGCGGATCATGCTCAGCACTTTCCTGGGTGTGGTGGCCATGGCGGGCGTATTCAACCTGGTCGGCAGCGAGACGAACCCCATGTTCGCCATGCCCTGGTACTGGCATATCACTGCCGGTGGTGTGGCCTTTGCCCTGGTATTCATGGCTACGGACCCGGTTTCGGCGGCCATGACCAACACCGGCAAATGGATATTCGGGCTGCTGATCGGGATAATGGTGGTACTGATCCGGGTCGTAAATCCCGCGTTCCCGGAAGGGGCAATGCTCGCGGTATTGTTCGGGAACCTGTGCGCCCCGTTGATTGACTACTTTGTTATACAGGCAAATGTCCGGCGCCGTCAGCGCCGCACGGCAGGGGTAGCGTAATGGCTGAGAACAAGGAATCCATCGGCAACACGCTGTTTGTTGCCTTCATGGTGTGCCTGGTCTGCGCCGTGGTGGTATCTTCCGCGGCGGTGATCCTGCGGCCCATCCAGCAGGCGAACGAGCTGCGTGATCGCCAGATCAACATTCTCCGCGCCGCGGACCTCTACGAGCCGGGCATGGATGTGGAGAGGGCGTTCGAAGACATCGACATGCGATTTGTCGATCTGGATACCGGTGAGTACGTGGAAAACGGTTTCGGCCGCGACTACGAACACCGCAGAGCCGCCCGGGAGCCGGAAAAGAGTCGCAGACTGCAGGAGGACCCGGCGGGTATTCGGCGCCAGGCAAACATCGCCGAGGTTTATCTTGCCTGGGATGACGACGATAACCTGACCCGGATCATTCTGCCGGTGCACGGCTACGGGCTCTGGTCCACCATGTACGGTTTCCTGGCCCTGGAACCGAATGCCCATACGGTCAGCGGGATCGGGTTCTACGAGCACGGCGAGACGCCGGGGCTTGGCGGCGAGATCGACAATCCTCGCTGGCAGGCCAACTGGGAAGGCAAGGAGCTTTTCGACGAGGGTGGCGATGTGGCCATCCAGGTCATCAAGGGCAATGTGGACAGTGGTACACCCAATCGCGAGCACAAGGTGGATGGCCTTTCCGGCGCCACCCTGACCGCCAATGGTGTAAACAACCTGGTGCGCTTCTGGGTCGGGGAGCAGGGCTTTGGTCCCTATCTTTCCCGGATGCAGCAAGAGTACGCCGAAGGCGCGGTGAACTGAGGAGGCGACCATGGCAGACATGAAGAAAAGGGACATCCTTTTTCAGCCGATCTTTGACAACAATCCGATCGCGCTGCAGATTCTGGGCATCTGTTCGGCCCTGGCGGTAACCACTCAGCTGAGCACCACCATCGTGATGTGCCTGGCGGTGATCTTCGTGCTGACGTTCTCGAATTTCTTCGTGAGCACGATTCGGACCATCATCCCGTCGAATATCCGGATTATCGTGCAGATGACCATCATTGCGTCGCTGGTGATCGTGGTGGACCAGTTCCTGCGGGCATTTGCCTACGATATCAGCCGTCAGCTTTCCGTGTTCGTCGGGCTGATCATTACCAACTGCATCATCATGGGCCGTGCCGAGGCGTTTGCCATGCAGTACTCGCCGGTACCCTCTGCCATTGACGGGCTGGGTAACGCGCTGGGTTATTCCATTGTGCTGATCTTCGTCGGCGTCATGCGCGAGCTGTTCGGCTCGGGCAGCCTGTTCGGGTTCGAGATCATGCCGCTGGTGACCGAAGGCGGCTGGTACTACAGCAATGGTCTGATGCTGCTGCCGCCGAGCGCATTCATCCTGATCGGGCTCTTCATCTGGCTGATCCGGGCCTGGAAGCCGGAGCAGGTGGAAGATCCCGGTTTCGAGATCGTGCCGAATTCGCGCCCCAACGAAGCATTCTGAGGAGGCAGGTACCGTGTTTGAACATTATCTGAGCATGTTTATCAGGGCCGTGTTCGTCGAGAACATGGCGCTGGCCTTCTTCCTCGGCATGTGTACCTTCCTGGCCGTTTCCAAGAAGGTGCAAACGGCGCTGGGTCTTGGCGTGGCCGTGATCGTTACCCTGGCAATTACCGTCCCGGTGAACAATCTGATCCTGACTTATCTCCTGGATGAAGGCGCCATGGCCTGGACCGGGATTCCCGCTCTTGAGCAGGTAGATCTCCGGTTTCTCGGCCTGCTGAGCTATATCGGGGTCATCGCGGCATTGATCCAGATCCTGGAGATGACGCTGGACCGGTATGTCCCGGCACTGTACAACGCACTGGGCATCTTTCTGCCTCTGATTACGGTGAACTGCGCCATTCTCGGTGCCAGCCTGTTCATGGTCGAGCGTGACTACAACTTTGGCGAGAGCGTGGTCTTCGGCTTCGGAGCGGGTGTGGGCTGGGCGATTGCGATCGTCCTGCTGGCCGCGATTCGCGAAAAGCTCAAGTACAGCGATGTGCCCGACGGCCTCAAGGGCCTGGGGATCACCTTTATCATCGTGGGTCTGATGTCCCTCGGGTTCATGTCTTTCTCCGGCGTGCAGCTGTAACCGGGAAAGGGACGATAAGGAGCAATCATGGCGTTTGAAATCCTGGCCGGCGTAACAATGTTCACCGTCGTGGTGCTGCTGCTGGTGCTGATCATCCTTGCGGCGCGTTCGCGGCTTGTTGCCAGCGGTGATGTCCAGATCGATATCAACGAGGACCCCGACAAGAGCGTGGTGGTGCCCGCTGGTGGCAAGCTTCTCAATTCACTGGCCGCCCAGGGGATATTCCTTTCCTCCGCCTGTGGTGGCGGGGGCACCTGCGCACAATGCAAATGCAAGGTGCTTGAGGGCGGAGGCGATGTGCTCCCGACGGAAGAGGGAGCCATTCCCAAGAAAGAGATCCGGGAAGGGTACCGACTCTCCTGTCAGGTAGCCGTCAAGGGTGACATGAAGATCGAGATTCCGGAGGAGTTCTTCGGCGTCAAGCAATGGGAGTGCGAGCTGCTTTCCAATGAGAATGTGGCCACCTTTATCAAGGAGACCGTTCTCAAGCTTCCGGAAGGCGAGGAAGTGGACTTTCGTGCCGGCGGCTATGTACAGCTTGAGGCGCCGCCCTACCATGTTCGGTTCCGCGATTTTGATATTGCCGAGGAATTCCGTGGTGACTGGGAGCGATTCAATCTCTTTGATCTGGAAGCGAAGAACGACGAGCCGGTAATCCGCGCCTATTCCATGGCCAACTACCCTGAAGAGAAGGGCATTCTCAAGTTCAATATCCGGATTGCCACGCCGCCGCCGGGCAAGGAAAAGGAGATCCCGCCGGGCAAGATGTCCTCCTGGATCTTCAGCCTGAAGGAGGGCGACAAGGTCAATGTGTTCGGTCCCTTTGGCGAGTTCTTTGCCAAGGACACGGATGCGGAAATGGTGTTCATCGGCGGCGGTGCGGGCATGGCGCCCATGCGCGCCCATATCTTCGATCAGCTTCTTCGTCTGAAAACCAGCCGCAAGATGACCTTCTGGTACGGTGCCCGTTCGTATAAGGAGGCCTTCTATGTGGAGGAGTTCGACAAGCTGGCCGAGGAGCATGAGAACTTCAACTGGCATCTGGCGCTGTCGGACCCGCTTCCGGAAGATAACTGGGAAGGGCCGACCGGCTTCATCCATCAGGTGCTCTATGACATGTATCTCAAGGATCACCCGGCACCGGAGGACTGCGAGTACTACCTATGCGGGCCGCCGATGATGAACGCCTCGGCCATCAAGATGCTCGAGGACCTCGGCGTCGAACCGGAGAACATACTGCTGGACGACTTTGGTGGCTAGCATGAAAGGGATCGGATTTCAGCAGGGCTTTCGGGCCCTGCTTTTTCTTGTTGCGCTGGGCGGGATTGCTGCCTGCGAACGCGGCTCGGAATTTCACGAGATTTCGGGCCATACCATGGGCACCGAATGGTCCGTGCAGTTCTTCGGTCTTCCCGCCGGTGCGTCTCGCTCCGAGGTGGAAGACGATCTGGAGCATCTGCTTGAGATGATCAATCGGCAGATGAGCATCTATCGCGATGATTCCGACATCACCCGCTTCAATCGTGCCCGTGCCGGCGAGACCCGGGTTCTGCCCCCGGATTTCTATCGGGTCCTGACTACGGCGCTGCAACTTGCGGAAGATACAGGTGGCGCCTTTGATCCCACGGTAGGGCCACTGGTGGAGCTCTGGGGCTTCGGCAGTGAAGGACGCCGGAATGAGCCGCCGACGGAAGAGGAAATCCGGGCAATACGGCCAAAAGTAGGCTGGGAACGGGTGGAACTGAACCATGATACCCGGGAACTGACACAGCCTGGAGATCTCTATCTTGACGTGGCCGCGGTGGCCAAGGGCCATGCGGTGGACCGCCTTGCGGATTACCTGGATGCCCGCGGTGTGGGCAGCTATCTGGTCTCCATCGGCGGAGACATGCGCGCCCGGGGGCGCAAGGCCGACGGCGAGCCCTGGCGGGTGGCCGTGGAACGGCCGCAGGCGGGAACCCGGGAGATCCAGCGTGTGATCAACCCCCGGGATGCGGGGCTGGCCTCTTCGGGGGATTACCGCAATTTCTTCGTTCATGACGGGCGGGAATATCCCCATCTCATTGACCCGCGTACCGGCTATCCCGTGGACCACGAACTGGCCTCCGTCAGTGTGCTCCATCCGCGGGCCAAGATGGCGGACGGCCTGGCCACGGCTCTGGCGGTGCTCGGCCCGGGTGAAGCGCTGGAATTTGCCGAGCAGCGGGGCCTGGCGGTATTCTTGGTGGAACGCTCCGGGGACGAGTTTCGCGAACACATGACCCCGGAGTTTGCTGCCTATCTGGACGAGGACATGAACTGATGCTGACCACGGTACTGGCTTCCATTGTGCTGTTTGGTCTGCTCTTTGCCGGCATGGCCATCGGGGTGCTGGTGGCCAACAAGCCTGTGAAGGGCTCCTGCGGCGGCCTGGGCAATGTGGGCCTGGGCGGCGAGTGTGACATCTGCGGAGGGAACCCGGACAAATGCGACGAGGGCGAACAGGATGGTCGTACATCGGCGCGTCGTGCCGGCGAACTCGGCCGCGACGTGACCCGGGGCTGACCGGCGGACCTTGTCGGCGCCATGGCCCGGGGGCGATAACGTCTTGAGTGCGGACCAGGATCGTACCGGGCTGATTCTTTCCGGCGGTGGTGCCCGGGCGGCCTATCAGGTAGGCGTGCTCAAGGCCATTGCGGAACTGGCTCCCCGCGGCACACGCAATCCCTTTCCCATTATTTCCGGCACCTCGGCGGGCGCGATCAATGCGACGGCTCTGGCGACCCATGCGCACAGCTTCCGTATGGGGGTTCGCGGTCTGGAGCGCATCTGGAACAATCTGACCGCCGAGCAGGTGTACCGGACGGATCTCGGTTCCGTGCTCTGGTCCTTTCTGCGCTGGGTCCTTCCCGGATTCACCACCGGCGCCACACCGGAAAACAGCAGCCTTCTGGACAATACTCCCCTGCGACGGCTTCTCTCGCTGGTGATCAATTTTCGACGCATCCAGCAGGGCATTGATGCGGGGGATCTGTTGGCACTTTCGATTACGGCTTCGTCCTATGCCAATGGTGAGTCGGTGGCCTTCTTCCAGTCCGCGCAGGAGCTGCAAGGCTGGCAGCGGGCGCGCCGCAAGGGCATTCCCGCGCAGATTGATGCCGAGCACCTGCTGGCATCGTCGGCGATTCCCGTGCTGTTTCCGGCACAGCAGATCGGTGACGGCTATTATGGCGACGGCGCATTGCGGCAGCTGGCGCCGCTCAGTCCCGCACTGCATCTGGGCGCGAATCGATTGCTGGTAATCGGCGTGTCCGGGAATGTGAGCGCCGATCACGAGCGACAGCTCAGGAACTACCCTTCGCTGGCCCAGATCATCGGTCATGTGCTCAACAGCGTTTTCGTGGACACGCTGGAGGGAGACGTGGAGCGCCTTGAGCGCGTCAACAGTACCCTCGAGGCACTTCCGCGGGGCGCACGGAACAAACACGGTATTGGCCTGCGCCAGGTAGATGTTCTCAAGATCTACCCCTCGCGTCCGCTGGACGAGATCGCTGCCGAGCATATCACCGAGCTGCCGCGGACATTACGGTTCTTTTTGCGAAGTTCCGGAGCAACCCGCTCCACGGGTGCCTCGGCCATCAGCTACCTGCTGTTCGAGCCCGGCTTTACCCGGACGCTGATGAAGCTCGGCTACGATGATGCGATGGCCAGGGCCGACGACCTGCGAGCCTTTCTGGGGCTACCGCACGGCCACTGAGCGCTCATCCGACCAGTTGCTCTCGTCCGTAAAAAGCCTCCTGCAGCTGGCATGGATTCTTTTGCGGTGCCCTATCAGGCGGGCGGGGAACGAGCCGGTCTCCCGGCTCAGAGATCCCCTTCGTCGCGGGGATCGGGAGGCGGGGGGTGATACCGGTTGTTGCGGCCCGGGCCCCGGAAATGCGCCACCATGGCGCTGGGAAAATCCGTGATGATGCTGTCCACCTCCAGTTCCGCCAGGCGCTCCGCTTCGGCCAGATCGTTGACCGTCCAGGTCGAGATCTTCAGCCCGCGGGTTCGGGCCCGTCGCACCAGTGCGGCACTGGCAAGGCTGTGATGGACGATCAGCCAGTCGGCGCCGACTGCGGCGGTGCCACGCAGGGGCTGTCTGTAGCGGCGGCGGCAGACATGGCCACGGTGGAGATGGGGGGCGCGTCTGCCCAGTTCCCGCAGGAAAGGTTTGTGGCTGGAGGAGACGATGACTCTTCCCGCCAGGTTTCGCCTGTCGATCAGCTGTATCAGTTCATCGGCGATGCGCTCCAGCGTAGAGCGCCTGGCCGCCTTGACCTCAAGCTGGAAGCTCATGTTCGCCGGGCAGGCGTCAATAACCTCCTCCAGTGAGGGCACACCCGTCGGGCTGTGCCAGCCCGGTGAACCCTGGCGCGCGTCCAGCCCGCCGAGTTCGGCGCGGGTCATCCATCTGGCGGCGTTGCGGTGACCGGTGGTGCGCTGGACGTTACGGTCATGGAGAACCACCAGATGATGGTCCGAGGACAGACGCACATCCAGCTCGATGCCCTGGGCGCCGGCGTTCACTGCCTGACGGAAACCGGCCAGGGTGTTTTCGGGCGCTTCGCCGCGCGCGCCGCGGTGGCCGATGATGGCTGGCGATGAGGGCATGCCCGGTCCCGTCCTGTTCCGGTTTCTTCAGTCGTGGTATCGCTTGCGCAACCCTTCATAGGCGTCGATGCGGCGGTCCCGGAAAAAGGGCCAGATGCGGCGCAACCGCTCCGGGGAACCGGGCTCCAGGTCCGCCAGGAGGACTCCGTCTTCGGCGTCGGCTCCCCGGGCCAGGATCTCGCCCTGGGGCCCGGCGATAAAACTGTTTCCCCAGAAGTCGATGCCGTCGCTGTACGCCGGACCCGCCTCGAAGCCCGTGCGGTTGGCAACCAGCACCGGCAGGGTGTTGGCAATGCCGTGACCGCGCTGGACGGTCATCCAGGCTTCCAGCTGACGGGTTTTCTCATCGGCCGCATCGCCGGGCTCCCAGCCGATGGCGGCGGGGTAGAGGAGCATCCGCGCGCCAGCCAGTGCCATCAGGCGGGCCGCTTCCGGATACCACTGGTCCCAGCAGACGAGCACACCGAGACGGCCCAGGGAAGTCTCCACCGGCTCGAAACCGGAGCGTCCCGAGCTGGTGAAAGCATCACCGGGCGTGAAATAGAACTTCTCGTGAAAGCCCGGGTCCTCGGGAATATGCATCTTGCGGTAACAGCCGGCAAGACTGCCGTCACGGTCCAGCACCACGGCGGTGTTGTGGTAAAGGCCTTCGGCCCGTTTCTCGAATACACTGCCCACGATCACCAGACCGAGCTCGCCGGCCAGCGAGGCCAGCCACTCGGTCGTCGGGCCCGGCACGGGTTCGGCCAGATCGAAGGCTGCGGTGTCTTCCTGCTGGCAGAAATAGAGGCTTCGGTGCAGTTCCGGAAGAAGGACCAGCTGCGCCTGCCGGGCCGCCGCTTCGCGGATCCAGTGCTCCGATCGCTCAAGATTGCGCTGCGGGTCAGCATCATTGCCGTGCTGGACAACGGATACACGCATCGGTTTCTCCTGTCAGCGCGCGCCCCGGGGCAACTGCATGGTAACGCAGTGCAGGCTGCCGCGCTGCTCGATCAGGGCACGGCAGGCGACGGGAATGACTTCCCGGTCGGGAAATGCTTCCGTGAGGCGCTCGAGAGCCTGATGATCCGTGTCGACCTCATAGACCGGCACCAGCACGGCATCATTGATAATCAGGAAGTTCACATAGCTTGCGGGCAGGCGCTGGCCGTCGGCGTTGTGAATTGCCGGCGGCAGGGGCAGGGGAACCAGTTTCAGGTTTTCCACTTTCGCAAGTGCCCGCAGCTCTTCCTCCATGGCAGCCAGTTCCCGGTAATGGCTGTCGTCAGCATCGGTGCACTGCATGTAGGCAATGGTGTCGGGGGAGCAGAAGCGGGCCAGCATGTCCACGTGGCCATCGGTGTCGTCCCCTTCCAGGTATCCGTGCTGCAGCCACCAGATGCCGCGGATGCCCAGGCTTTCGCGCAGCTCGCTTTCCAGTTCTTCGCGATCGAACTGCGGATTGCGCCCGGGGTGCATGAGACAGCGTTCGGTCACCAGCAGGCGTCCCCGCCCGTCCGTATCGATGGCTCCGCCCTCGAGGACAAGCGGGATCTGCTGTACCGGAACGGGCCATTCGAGCCGCGAGGTCACGGCATTGTCGTCGCCGTGATCATACTTGTTGCCCCAGCCATTGAAGGTGAAGTCGAGCAGTACGGGTTGGTCGTCGCGGAGCACGGTGATGGGGCCGTAGTCACGGGTCCAGGTGTCATTGTAGTCCAGGCGTTCCGTGACCAGCCTGTCCAGCGATGCACCTGCTTCGCGCAGTCGGTGACGGATATGCGCTTCGTGGGAGGCATCCCTGCACAGCAGAAGCAGGTTTTCGCGCTGGAGGATTTCCCGTGCTATGGCTGCGAATACGGGCTCTGCCCGGGGAAGTGTATTGGCCCAGTCCGTATCCGGGTGGGGCCAGGCCATCATTACACCCCACTGTGGATGCCATTCGGCAGGTAACTGCAGCATAAGAGACGTAGTCAGCTTGTTTGACCCGGTAACAGGGAGCGCGCGGGTATCCCGGGATACCCGCGCTCGTTGTTAGTCCACGGGCACGATTGTCCCGGTTTCCGGGTCGAAACGAAAGGCACCTTCCCCACCATCATCGTCGTCGTCGTCATCCGGCGCCAGGCTGGCATCAATATCACCACCTCCGGAGCGCCGCTCGCGGGTTGGTTCGGGCTCCGGCTCCGGTTCGGGCTCCGGCTCAGGCTCCGGTTCGGGCTCCGGTTCGGGCTCCGGCTCAGGCTCCGGTTCCGGTTCCGGCTCGGGCTCGGGCTCGGGCTCGGGCTCGGGCTCGGGCTCCGGTTCAGGCTCCGGTTCAGGTTCGGGCTCCGGCTCGGGCTCGGGCTCTGGTTCAGGCTCGGGCCTGCGGGGCTCCGGTTCGGGCTCGCGGCGCTGTTCCGGCCTCCGCTGGGTGGTGGGGCTGTCCACCGGCTCTCCGTCTGGGCCGTATTCGATGATGCGCCCGGTCTGCGGGTCGAAACGGAACTGTGTTTCTCCCGTGGGCGCCTCTTCTTCGGTTTCCTCCTCCGGAACCGGTGGATCCTCGGCTTCGGGTTCAGGTGCGACTTCCGGCTCCGGTTCGGGCTCCGGCTCGACTCCCGGCTCCGGCTCCACTTCCGGCTCGGGGGTCGGAGCGGGCTCTGGTGCCGGCTCGGGAGCGGGCGCGGTCCGGGGGCGGGGGTCGTGGGCCACGCTGTGGATGGTGTGCGAGCCCTCGAAATAGACGGTGAAGTCGTCATAAACCCAGCGGGCAATGGGCGGGTCCCCCACGGGAGCCACGCGCTCGACCGGGGAGCCGAACTGCTGGCGCACCTGGTCCATGGTAAGGCCCCGTTCCGGCATGGCTGCCCAGCTTGCCAGCGGATGACACAGCAGCAGCGCTGCCAGCAGGGTTATTCTTGTTGTTCGCATCGGATTCCCCCGTGGGAGGCGCAATTCCCCGGATATTAGAAAGTTAGCCCTGTTTATTCAACCATTTTCAGGAATCAGTAGCCAGCTTTCCGCAAAGAAAAGAAAGTGGCACCGGGCCCGAATTTAGTGATTAAATGCGCGCCATGTTCAGACCTGTCTCCGTTTTCGTCGGTTTACGCTACACCGGTGCCCGCGCCCGAAACAGCTTCATTTCCGTGATCACGCTGATTTCGGCGATCGGGCTGATGCTGGGTGTGGCAGTGCTGATCACCGTGCTTTCGGTGATGAACGGCTTTGAACGGGAGCTCCAGACCCGGATTCTCGGCATGGTAACCCATGTTTCGGTCCATGGCCGTGAGCCGGTTCCCGACTGGGAGGCGCTCGGTGAGCGGGTCCTCGACAATCGCGAAGTCAGGGCCGTGGCGCCCTTCGTGGAGCTCGAGGGGATGCTCACCCATGGCGGGCGGGTGACCGGTGCCATGGTGACCGGGATCGAGCCGGCTGCCGAACGCGATGTATCCATCGTCGGGGACTTCATGCACGAGGGTGAGCTCGAGGAGCTGAAACCCGGCGAATTCTCGATGGTGCTCGGCTACGGGGTGGCGCGCACCCTGGGCGTGGGCGTGGGCGACAGGGTGGTGATGGTGATGCCCGAGGCAAGCCTATCGCCGGCGGGCGTCACGCCCCGGTTCCGTCGGTTCACGGTCAGCGGGATCTTTCGTGCCCAGGCCGAGGTCGACGGCATGCTGGCCTATGTCCATGTGGAGGACGCCGCTCGTCTGGCACGTCACCCGGGCAGTGTGGAAGGTGTACGGGCCCGACTGGATGATCTGTTTGCCGCACCGCGAACCGCCGCGCGGCTGCAGCAGGAACTCGGTGCCGGGTACTACATGACGGACTGGACTCGCACCCACGGGAGCCTTTTCCAGGCGGTGCGGATGGAAAAGGCCATGATGACGCTGCTGCTGTCGTTCATCGTAGCGGTGGCTGCCTTCAATATCGTTTCCAGCCAGGTCATGCTGGTTACGGAGAAACGGGCGAATATCGCCGTGCTGCGTACCCTGGGCGCCACGCCGGGTGTGATCATGCGCATCTTCATGGTCCAGGGAACCCTTGTCGGGCTTGCGGGCACGGCGCTGGGCGTGATGCTCGGACTCCTGCTTACCTGGAACGTGAGCGACCTGGCCCAGTGGATCGAGCAGACCTTCAATGCGCACATGTTTGATGCGTATTTCGTCCAGTATCTGCCGACCAAACTGCAATGGAGCGATGTGGGCGTGATCGCCACCATTGCGATGGTTATCAGTTTTTCTGCAACGCTTTATCCTTCCTGGCGTGCCAGCCGGGTGGATCCGGCGGAGGCGCTGCGCTATGAGTGACGGCTCGCAACCGGTGATCGAGGCATCGGAACTGGTCAAGGAGTACCCGGAAGGCAGTGGCGTCTTGCGGGTGCTCGACGGGGTGGATCTGTCGATGCAGGCCGGCGAGACGCTTGCCGTGGTGGGGACTTCCGGTTCCGGGAAGTCGACGTTGCTGAACCTGCTCGGCGGTCTGGACTCGCCCACCCGGGGCCGGGTTTCGGTTTGCGGGCAGGTGCTCGACAGGCAGACGGAAAGACAGCGTGGACGGCTTCGCAACCGTCACATGGGGTTCGTCTACCAGTTTCACCACCTGCTTCCGGAGTTCACGGCGCTCGAGAACGTGGCCATGCCCCTGCTGCTGGGGGAAATGGGTATCGAAGAACTCTATGCCCGCGCGGAGGAGACGCTCGAGAGCGTGGGGCTGGGCAAGCGGCTGAGTCACAAGCCGGGAGCACTCAGCGGTGGTGAGCGCCAGCGGGTTGCCATTGCCCGGGCGCTGGTGACCCGGCCGAGTGTGGTGATGGCCGACGAGCCCACGGGAAACCTGGATGAGCGCACCGCCCGACAGGTCCAGGATCTGATGCTGGAGCTGAATCAGTCCTTTGGTTGCGCCTTGCTGATCGTTACCCACGATCTGGGTTTCGCGCGACGCTGTGGTCGGCAGTTCGAGCTTCACGAGGGTCGGCTCCATCCTCTGGAGCACGCCTCGCTTCCGCAAAGCTGAACCGCCGCTTGCAGCGCGAAAACCGCGGAATCTGGCACCGTGGCGGATTTCGCCCTGCAAACCGCGCTCCGACAGCCTTTGCGGCACCTTCCGGTGGATGTGATTACCGGTCTCGGGTGGTCTCCTCGTCGTTGTCCTCCTGCTTTTGCTCCTTGTTCTCTTGCCGCCGGCGGGCCAGGCGTGCGTTCCAGTTTCGGATGGTTGCAATGCGCCAGATGATCCGGAACAGCAGATAAGCCAGTGCTCCCGCCAGTACGGCGGCAAGCAGTGAGCCGGTCCACAGCGGCAGAAGCTGTTCGAAAAACCACCGGGCACCAGCGTCCTCGGGGACCTGCCCCGGCAGACCCAGGATCCAGGCACCCAGGCGGTAGTTGAAATAGAGAATCGGCACCCAGGTGAAGGGGTTGCTGACCCAGACCAGAATCAGGGCAGCGGGCAGGTTGTACTGGAAACGGATGGCCAGGATGGCCGCCAGCAACGTCTGGAAGGGGATCGGAAGCATTCCCGAGAAGACCCCGATAAAGGCGCCCCCGGACAGTGAGCGGCGATTGAGGTGCCAGAGTGCCGGGTTACCCAGCATGCCGCGAAAGCGTCGTAGCGAGCGCGTCCTGCGCAGCCGCTCGGCCGTGGGCAGATACTTGCGCAGGAGCTGTCTGGGCATGAAAATACTGCTCTGGCCTCCGGGATGGAGGCGTCATTATGCCTGTAGCGCAAGGCATAATCCTACACCGGAACGGAGACAGGGATGTGGCTGTTTTCCGGTGCGCTGGCCGCGGCCTGCATGCTGGGCCTTTCACTGCCGGCGCCCCGCTGGATACCTCTGCTATTGCTGTGTTTTGCCTGGTTCCTGCACCGCGCCGGGCGCGCACGTCTTGCCTGGCCGTTGTGGCTGCTGGCCGGCCTGCTGTGGGGTGCCCAGGGTCTCCACCAGGGACTGTCTGCCTGGCTGCCCCCCGCGCTGGAGGGCGAAACCCTGGAGATCACTGCAACTGTGGCCGACCTGCCGCAGTCGAGGCCTGTCCGCGAGGGGCTCCTGCGCTGGCGGCTGGTGCTAGACGACGTCCGCGCGGAGTTGCCCGGCGCGCGCTGGGACAATCCCGGCCGGATCCGGGTGTCGGTCTGGGATCACCCGGGGCCGTTCACCGCGGGGGATGAGCTACGCCTGAAAGTCCGGCTTCGTCGGCCCCGGGGCCTGGTCAATGAGGGGAGCATGGATTCGGCGCGGCTGGATCTGGCCCGGGGTGTGGCCGCCCGCGGGTCCATTCGCCGGGTGCTGGAGCGAACCCCGCGTCCCGGCAGTCCCGCTGCCCTGCGCCAGCGCTTCAGTGAAGACGTTCACGAGCGCCTGGAGGACTACCCGCTGGCCGCCCGGCTGCTGCCCGCGCTGGTGGCCGGAGATCGCCGCCACCTGGAATCGCGTCACTGGAGCCTGCTGCAGCGAACCGGTACGGCGCATCTGATGGCAATTTCCGGACTGCACATCACGCTGGTGACAGGTATGGTCTGGTGGCTGGCGCGCTGGCTGCTGGCTCCAGTGCTGATCACCGGAAGAGGGCGCCCGGCGGCAGTGTCCGCCCAGCAGCTTGCGGTGATTCCGGCCCTGCTGGCCGCCTGTGGTTATGCCGCGCTGGCCGGCTTTGCGCTGCCCACGCGCCGCGCGCTGGTCATGAACCTTGTGGCGCTGCTGTCGCTGGCGTTTCGTGTGCGTCCGCCGTTTCCCGGTGCGCTGGGCGTGGCGCTCCTTGTGCTGCTGCTGATGGATCCCCTGGCGGTGCTGGACAACAGTTTCTGGCTGTCCTTTCTCGCGGTGGCGATGCTGTTGCTGCTGGCTGTCGCCGGCGGGGACGGGGGGCGGTTCGCCGTCACGCTTCGGGTCCAGGCCGTGCTTGCCACCGCGCTGGGGGCCCTGACCGGCTGGCTCTTTCTCCACTGGGGCGCGCTGTCTCCGGTTGCCAACCTTTTCATGGTGCCGCTGTTCTCATTGCTGGTGGTGCCGCTGGCCCTTGGCGGTGCACTCCTGCCGGGCGGCGGCATGATGCTGGATGGCGCCGCCCGGCTGGTGGAGGGCAGCTGGCAGGCGCTGGCCTGGCTGGACCGGTTCAATCCCATGCTGACACCGCCGGGCACCGCTCTGGCCATGGCCCTGGTGATGCTGGCCGTACTGCTGATATGTCTGCCGCGTCTGGGATTGCCGCGCTGGCTCCCCCTGTTCCTGGTGCTGCCCTGGCTGGTTCCGCGCCACGACCCGCCCGCACCGGGGGAGTTCGATCTGGTGGTCATGGATGTGGGGCAGGGGCAGGCCATTGCGGTGCGGACCCGCAATCACCTGGTGCTCTATGACCTGGGGCCGGCCTGGCCCGGCGGTGACGCCGGTCGCACGGTGGTGCGCCCCTGGTTGCGGCGCCAGCCGCAATCGGTGTCGAAGACGCTGGTGAGCCACGGGGACAGCGATCATGCCGGGGGGCTGTCCTCCCTGATGGACCTTGTTCCTGCGCAGGCACTCCTGAGTGGAGAGCCGGATCGGGTCGCCGGCTCCCGTGCCTGCAGCCGGGGGCAGCGCTGGCGCCATGACGGAGTGGAGTTCCGGGTCCTCTGGCCGGAGCCGGACAGCAGTATCCGGCAGTCCAACAACCGCAGTTGTGTGCTGCGCATCAACGGGCAGGCCGGCAGCGCCCTGCTGACCGGCGACATTACCCGTCCCGTGGAGTTCTGGCTGGCCGAGCGGTACGACGAGCCGGTGACCGTGCTCCAGGTGCCGCATCATGGAAGCGCCACCAGCTCCAGCTATACACTGCTGCGGACACTGTCACCGCAACGGGCGGTGGTCAGTGCCGGGCACCGGAACCCGTTCGGTCATCCGGCCGAGGCGATTGTCCGGCGGTACCGTGAACTGGGCATTCCGCTACATGGCACGGCCGAGGCAGGCATGATTGTTTTTCGTCTGCGCCACTCGCATAATGCCGCGCCACTGGAGTGGCGGACCCGCCACCCCCGGCCCTGGCGTCCGGAAACGGGCGTCTCGGTGCCAGGCCCGGATCCTGCACCAGACCACTCGCATAACCGGAATGAGGTGCGATAGTCCGGGCTTTTCAGAGGTTCCCGGGCAGGTGGTTGATTGATACGGTTACGCTTGCCATGTGCACTTCGTCCGGGCTGGCCGCCGGCCGGCACAGATGCTCCTTCAGCCAGAGTCCCTGCTATGGCTGAAGTCGTCAGCATGCCTGTCGGCGACCATCCGCCCCGAACATGGCATTTGGTGCTAGAATCCCGCGATTTACTGGAGAGGATAGGCCGTGCAGGAATTCGTTATTTCCGGGGGCTGGATGATGCTCCCCATCCTGTTGTGCTCGGCGGTGGCCCTGGCCATTGTGGTGGAGCGATTCTGGACGCTGCGTCCTTCCCGGCTGGCGCCCCCGGATCTGCTCGAGCGGGTCCAGCGGCGCTGGCAGCAGGGCAAGCTGGATCAGCGCTATATTGCCTCGCTGAGAGAGCAGAGTCCGCTGGGCCAGATTCTTGCCACCGGGCTGCTCAATGCCTCCCGGGGGCGGGACATCATGAAGGAGAGCATTCAGGAGACCGCCGCCCAGGTGGTCCACGAGTTGGAGCGCTTTCTCAATACCCTCGGAACCATTGCCGCGATCACGCCGCTTCTTGGTCTGCTGGGAACCGTGATCGGGATGATTGATGTCTTCTCCGCGATCATGATCCATGGCACCGGTGATGCGTCCAGGCTTGCCGGAGGCATTTCCCAGGCGCTGATAACCACGGCATCCGGTCTGACGGTGGCGATTCCGGCGATTTTCTTTCATCGCTTTTTCCTGCGCCGCGTTGACGAGATCACCATCAGCATGGAGCAGGCGTCCATCCATCTGGTGGACCTGGTCCATGGGGGCCGGCGCGAGGGTGGAGGCAGGAGCGGCTCGTGAGGTTTCCCCGCCAGCGACAGGAGGATTCCCCGGTCAACCTGACGCCACTGATTGATGTGGTGTTCCTGCTGTTGATCTTCTTCATGGTCTCCACCACTTTCACCCGGGAAACACGACTTGACCTGGTCCTGCCGGAGGCGGAAGGGCGCCCGCAGGTGGAGGCCGACCATATCGAGGTGGTGATCAGTGCGGCGGGACACTACAGCATCGATGGTCAGAGTCTTGCCGACAACGAGCCGGCCACGCTGCGTTCCGCATTGTTGCAACGGGCCACCGAGGGCACTGACATGCCCCTGATGATTACTGCTGACGCGAACGTGAGCCATCGCCATGTGGTGCGCGTGATGGATGTGGCGGGCGCGCTCGGCTTTACCAATCTCAATATCACCACGCGGGAGCCTGGCGAGTGAAACCGGCTGAAGTGGACAACCCCCTGGAGGTATTTCGAAGACTGCTCACCTATACCTGGCGCTACTGGCTGGTGATGGTGATCAGTGTGCTTGGTTTCGCGATGTATGCCGCGATACAGCCGCTGATCGCGGAAATGCTCAATGTGATCACCCGGGTTCTGGAGAACCCGACACCGGGCATGGTCCTGCTGATTTCCATTGCGCCCACGGCGCTGGTGCTGGCGCAGGGGGTTACGCTTTTGGTGGGCAAGTACTGCATTTCCTGGGTGGGTCAGAGAATTGTCTACGATCTGCGCAACGAGATTTTCCATCATATCCTGCGTCTGCCCGAGCGCGAGTACCAGTCACGGTCCTCCGGGCGAATTCTTTCCAAGGTGACTTATGACGCCCAACAGGTAACTTCCGCGGGTACGGAAGCTGTCACGGTGGTCTTTCGTGAGGGGCTGACCGTGGTGGGGCTGCTCGGTTACATGATCTTTCGCAACTGGCAGCTGACGCTGTTGCTCATGCTGGTCGCGCCCATTCTCGCCTATGTGGTCAATTACATGAGCCGGCGCTTTCGCAAGATCAGTCGTCGCATCCAGGGCAACATGGGCAGCATTACCCAGTATCTGGGCGAGGCGATTGACGGGCACCAGCCGGTCAAGATCTTTTCGGCACAGGACCAGGAAGAGGCCCGCTTTGACCGGGCCAGCAACAGCTTCCGTCAGCAGCAACTGAAGCTGGTGGCGAGCAAGATCGCTTCCATGGTTTCCGTGCAGCTTGTGGTGGCAGTGGGCATTGGTGTGGTGGCCTGGCTCTACATCAACATGATGGGTGATGAGATCCGGATTGGCGAGTTCCTGGCATTCGTTGCCGCCGCCGGCATGCTGCAGAAGCCGCTCAAGGCACTGACTGCCGTCAACGTGAAGATTCAGAAGGGTATCACCGGCGCGGCGTCACTTTTCGAACTGATGGATACGCCCGGAGAGCCGGACACGGGCACCCGGAGCATCGATCGTTGCCGTGGTGAACTCGAGTTCCGGGATGTCTCCTTCGGCTACCTTCCTGGCCACCCGGTCATCGAGCATCTTTCGTTTCACGCACAACCTAATGAAGTGGTGGCGCTGGTGGGCCGCAGCGGCGCAGGCAAGAGCACCGCGGTTGCGCTGGTGCCCCGTTTTCATGACCCCGACGAAGGCGAAATCCTGCTTGATGGCGTCCCACTGGAGGAATACCGGCTGTCGGATCTTCGCCGCCAGATCGCGATGGTCACGCAGAAAGTGGTGCTCTTCAACGACACCATCCGCTACAACATTGCCTACGGAGAGCTGCGTGATGCGCCGGTCGAGGATGTGATCCGGGCGGCAAAGGACGCTTATGCGTGGGACTTCATACAGAATCTCGAAAAGGGCCTGGATACCCCGGTGGGCCAGGACGGTGTGCAGCTTTCAGGCGGCCAGCGCCAGCGGATTGCCATTGCCCGGGCACTGCTCAAGGACTCGCGGGTGCTGATTCTCGACGAGGCCACCTCGGCGCTGGATAACGAGTCGGAATATTATATCCAGCAGGCACTGGAGAGGGTGATGGTCGGGCGCACCACTCTGGTGATCGCGCACCGGCTGTCCACCGTGGAGAAAGCCGACCGCATTCTGGTGCTGGAGCAGGGCAGGGTGATCGAATCGGGCACCCATTCGGAGCTGATTCGCAACAACGGTGTCTATGCCCAGCAATACAGGATGAACTTCGAGGACATGTAGATGCGGCGGCGACTGGCAGCGGCCCTGCAACGGGCCTGGTACGGGGATGCACGCTGGCTGATGCCGCTGGCCCCGCTGGGCTGGATCACTGCGCTGATTGCCGCATACAGGCTTTCCCGGCACCTCGCCCGGCGCGTGGAGCCTGCTGTTCCCGTGGTGGTAGTGGGCAACATTACGGTCGGGGGTACCGGAAAGACCCCCCTTGTGTGCGAACTTGCCCGGCGGGCGCGGGAAAAGGGGCTGCGGGTGGTGATCATCAGCCGTGGATACGGCGCAAGGCCTCCGCGCCATCCCTGGCAGGTACGCCCGGATGGCACGCCGGCGGAAAGCGGCGACGAACCCCTGTTTCTTGCGCGTCGGACCGGAGTGCCGGTCATTATCGATCCCGACAGGCGCCGGGCTCTGGACTATGCAGTGGAGCGCCATGCCCCCGAGCTGGTGATCAGCGATGACGGCCTGCAGCATTTCCGGCTTCCGCGCTCTGTCGAGATTGCCGTGCTGGACGGGGAAAGGGGGCTCGGCAATGGCCGCTGCATTCCCGCCGGACCCCTGCGCGAGCCGCGGGCACGGCTCGACCAGGTGGACTACATTGTCGTCAACGGCGGTACCGGGCAGTGGCCCGGAGCATTTTCCATGGAACTGGTGCCTCAGGATCCGGTCCGGCTCGATAGCGGTGAAAGCGTTGCAATGGCGGAGTTCGTCCGGCGATTTCCCCGGGTCCACGCGGTGGCAGGTATCGGCAATCCGGAGCGTTTCTTCGCCGCCCTGCACCGGGCGGGACTGCAGGTTGAGGCCAGGGCGTTTGCCGATCACCATGTCTTCCGTGAACAGGATCTGGATTTTCCCGGCAGTGATCCCGTGGTCATGACAGAGAAGGACGCCGTCAAGTGTGAAGCCCACGCCCTGTCCCGGTACTGGTATATTCCGGTGGAGGCCCATCTTTCGGAAGACTTTGTCCGGGAGCTTTTTTCTCGCATCGGGGACCAGTGAACAATGAAGTTTCATGTCGTGATTCCGGCGCGTTACGCCTCCACCCGCCTTCCCGGCAAGCCGCTTGCCGACCTCGGGGGCAAGCCCATGATTGTGCGGGTGCTCGAACGTTGCGCCCGGAGTTCGGCGGCTTCGGTCTGTGTGGCCACGGACAGCGAAAAAATCGGCGAGGCGGTGCGGGCCCATGGGGGCAGGGCGGTGATGACCCGGGCCGATCATGTCTCGGGAACGGACCGGTTGCAGGAAGCGGCCAGTCAGCTGGAACTCGATGATGACGAGATCGTGGTGAACGTACAGGGTGACGAGCCCCTGGTGCCTCCGGCAGTGATCGATCAGGTGGCGGAGAATCTTGCCGCGAACCGCGACTGCGAAGTGGGCACCCTCTGCGAGCCCGTCCGGGATCGCCGGGAGCTGTTCAATCCGAATGTGGTCAAGGTGGTCGCTGACGAGCACGGCCGGGCGCTGTATTTCAGCCGTGCGCCGATACCCTGGCACCGCGACGCTTTCTCGCGGGATGCGCCAGAGCTGCCCGGAGAGGATCTCTGGTGGCGGCATATCGGTATCTATGCGTATCGGGTGGGGCTGCTGCATCGATTCATCCGGTGGGAGCCGGCGGCGCTGGAAAGGGTGGAGTCACTCGAGCAACTCAGGGTCATGGCCAACGGTGTGGCTATCCATGTGGTCGCCGCCCGGCAGGCAGTGCCCGCCGGTGTGGATACCGAGGAGGATCTGGCCCGGATGCGCGCGTTGAAGGGAGAGTTCTGATGCATTCCGTTCTTTTCGTCTGTCTTGGCAATATCTGCCGTTCTCCCACCGCGGAGGCCGTTTTCCGCGACCGCGCGGCCCGGTCGGGCATGCTTGAGCGGCTCAGCATTGACAGTGCGGGCACCGGAGACTGGCATGTGGGCAAGGCCCCGGATGCCCGGGCGCGGGAGGCGGCGGCACGTCGGGGGTATGACCTTTCCGCGCTGCGGGCGCGCCAGGTCACGCCCGGGGATTTCGAACGCTTCGGGATCATTCTAGCCATGGATGAGGCCAACCTCCGGGAACTGGAGCTTCTCCGGCCAGCGGGGTTCGATGGACTTCTGGACCGATTTCTTTCCTTTCATCCCGATACTCCGGTCCGGGAGGTTCCCGATCCCTATTACGGGGGCGACCAGGGCTTTGAGCAGGTACTGGACCTGATCGAAGGGGCCAGCGAGGGCCTGCTTGAACATCTGCGTGGCCGCTCGTGAATCCGCAGCCGTATCGGGATCTCTCCGGGCTGAACACCCTGCGTCTGCCCGGCCGCGCGGAATGGTTCGCTGCACCCCGCACGGATGCCGCTCTGCAGGCATTGCTTGGTGAGCGGCGCTGGAAGGGACTTCCCCGTACCGCCATCGGCGAGGGCAGTAACGTGCTGCTCCTGGGTGACATCCCGGGGCTGGTCATTCATCCGCGGTTGCGGGGTATACGGTTTCTCGGCCAGGACGGCGATCATGTGGTGGTGGAGGTGGCCGCGGGCGAGAACTGGGACAGGGTCGTGCAACATACCCTGGAGCAGGGCTGGTACGGGCTGGAAAACCTCTCGCTGATACCCGGCAGTGCCGGCGCCGCGCCCTACCAGAATATCGGCGCATACGGGGTGGAGCTGGAGGATTTCCTGCTTTCGCTGGATGCGGTTCATCTGGCTACCGGCGTGCGCCGCCGTTTCACCAGGCGGGACTGCCGCTTCGGGTATCGGGACAGCTTTTTTCGCAGTGTCGAGCCGGGCCAGTGGGTCATTCTCCGGCTGCGTCTGCGTCTACGCTGCAAACCCCTTCTGGAATTGTCCTACGGCGAGCTCGCGCAGCGCTTCCGCGAGCTGCCCGTATCGCAGCAGACACCGGCCGGATTACGGGCGCTGGTCTGCTCGTTGCGTCGCAGCAAGCTCCCGGATCCCGAGCAACTGCCCAACGCGGGCAGCTTCTTCAAGAACCCGATTGTCAGCCCTTCAGAACACACACGCCTGCGTGACCGGTTTCCGGAGCTCGTTTCCTTTCCCCTGGCTGATGGCCGCTTCAAGCTGGCAGCGGGCTGGCTGCTTGAACAGGCGGGCTGGAAGGGCTATCGGGAGGGGAGTCTGGCCATGCATGACCGTCAGGCACTGGTGCTGGTGCACCATGGCGGGGCCACATGTGCCGATGTGCTGGAATTCGTGCAGCGGATACGCCGTTCGATACGGCAGCGTTTCGGAGTCTGGCTCGAACAGGAGCCGGTCACCCTGCCGGCGTTTCGCTGAAGCGGAAGCTTTGAAAATAGGTTAGTCCGAAGAATCTGTGGGCAAGACTTGGTTCGCCATGAACGCCAAGCCTATGATATAAGAAATTATTTATTGTACAGAGCGCGAAATCGAGCGCCTTTATTTCCGGATACCGTTTTTAAGGACTCTCGCCAGGCCGCGAAGCACGCCAAGGGAATGGTATGTCATGACAGAGGATGAGACAGGGAAGCAGGTCGTCGATGCAGCGGTACGTATTCATCGTGATACTCGGCCCGGGATTGCTTGAGACAGTTTACGAGGTCGTTCTCGCCCGTGAACAGTGATTGTCGAGCTCAAGTGCGTCGAAAGGCCTGGTAACGTGCACAAGAAGCAGCTGCTCACTTA
>SLJS01000123.1 GCA_007135015.1 Alcanivorax sp.
AGGGCCGGGGTGGGGGCGCGGCGAAGCCGCGCAAGGCCGCCTGCGGCGGCCTCCCCCTCCATACCTCCCCCCTCGCGGGGGGAGGCTTCCAATCGGAGGCGCCGCCAGGCAGCAGGGCCTTTTGCGACAGGCTCCAGGGGCGGTGTGATGGCCTTCGGGCCGTCACGCCTGTTACCGCACCTGAATCAGCCCGCCCGGGTCACAAGCATATCGCTATCACAGTGATTGAGCACATGGGTGGTCACGCTGCCGATCAGCCAGTCGGCCAGCTGGGAGTGACCGTGCTTGCCCATCACCACCAGATCGGCTCCCAGTGCGCGCGCCTGCTGGCAGATGAAACTGGCCGCGTAGTCATGCTGCATCAGGCGCTGCACCGCGTCCTCCTCCAGGCCGCATCGGGCCAGCAGCGCATCCATCTGCTGCTGTGCCTGCTCGCGCACTTCCCGGCCATAACGCTCCACATCCTCGTCGGATATGCCGGCAAAGCCCTCGCTCTCGCGGGGCAGCGGCGGCCAGGCGTGGAGCACATAAAGCTGCGCTCCGGGCGCCACCTTCCGGGCCAGCTGCAACGCAGCAGCTGAATCCTCGGAGAAGTCCACGGGCACCACCACCCGGCGATAGCCCTGCGACGGCTGCCTGTTGACCACAAGAACGGATTGACCGCTCTTGCGGATTACCCGTTCGGCGCTACTACCCAGACCAATCTGCCCGAGCGAATGCCGCCCCTTGCCACCGATTACCACCAGATCACCGGAACCCGTGTCGCGCAGCAGCTCACTGGCGACCCGTCCTTCACGAATTTCCGTGTTGAACACGAACCCGGTTTCCCGCTGAACCTCCCCGGCCAGCCTGTCAAGCTTCTCCCGCACGTGTTGCTCCGCGTGCTCCTGCAGCTCTCCCAGCCAGGGAAGCAGCTCGCGCACACTGCGGATCCGGTGCGGGTCCAGCACATGAAACAACAGCCCCGACTCCAGCCCCAGTTCCGTGCCAAGCAGGGCCGCCCGGCGCACCGCGTGCTCACCATGTTCGGAAAAATCCGTGGCAACACGGATGGACTCCAGCTTGTTCATAAATGCTCTCCCGTACGAAACCGCCTTGCCGACGGCCATGAAAATATCAGTGACTGAGACAGATCAGCCCGGCACCACAAGCACATCGGTATCACTGCGGCGCAGCACATGACTGGTGACACTGCCGATAAGCATCCGGTGAAGCCGGGAATGACCCTGCTTGCCCACCACAATCAGATCCGCCTCCCACTCCGCTGCCCGGGCGGCAACCAGCGCCGGTGCGTACGCATGCTCGATAACCAGTTCCACATCGTCGCGCCCCAGACCGCAAGCCGCGAGCAGCTCGTCGACCTGCCGCTCGGCTTCTTCCCGCTGCTGCCTTTCCCAGGCGCGCACATCGGCATCCCGGATTCCGGTATAGCCTTCCGCCGCACCGGGCAGTGTCTCCATGGCGTGGATCAGCGTCAGGGAAGCTTCGGGGGCCAGTTCCCGCGCCCGTTGCAATGCGGCCCGGGAGTCGTCGGAAAAGTCGACCGGAACCATGACCCGCTGCCAGCGCAACTTCCAGGGGTTTCTCACCACCAGCACCGGCAGGGCGCTGGTGCGCACAACCGCCTCCGCCCCGGTGCCGAGCAGCATGTCGCGCACCCGGGAGCGGCCCCGGCCTCCGACCACAATCAGTTGCGCCTCGTCACCCTTGCCGATGGCAGCCTCGGGCAACCCGGAGCGAACCAGCTCCGGTTCAAGACGAAACCCGGTTTCCTTCTCCGCCCGCTCGACCCCTTCCTCCAGCAGCTCGCGCGCACTGCGCTCCAGTTCTTCCATGACCCGGGGATTGCTGGAAAGGAAACCGGTCAAGGCAGCCACGCCGGAGCCGGGCAATGCATGCACCAGCGTACCGGATGCAATGCCCCGCTCCGTCGCCAGCCTTGCAGCGCGGAACACTGCATTGTCCGCTTCTTCGGAAAAGTCGGTAGCAACCCGGATTCTGTTGATCTCACTCATGTCCTTCCCTTTACTGAGCATACGGCTGGAGCAATCGATTCGCCCCAGGCCCATGCTAACGGGAACGACCGGCACCCGCAGGACTTTCCACCCCGTTCTTGACGCCGGTCAAAAAGGAATTTCAGCTATCCGCGACGCGTATCGCGCACGATCATCACATCACTGCTGCAACGCGGCAGCACATGCGCGGTCACGCTGCCCACGACCCAGTCACGCAGGCGGGAATGGCCCTGCTTGCCCATGACGACCAGATCCGCGCCCGTACTGTCAGCAGTCTCCCAGATCAACTGCGGCGCGTAGGCATGATCCATGGTCACACCCACATCGGCGCGCTTCATGTCACACTCGGTCAGCAGTGAATCGATCTCGCGGTCCGACTTCTCTTCCATCTGACGGGCATAACGTTTCACATCATCGGAGGTGATACCGGCGAAACTCTGGCCGCTGGAAGGCATCTCCGGGTAGGCATGAACCAGGTGGATCTCCGCCTGTGGCGCCACGGTCTTCGCATACAGTAACGCGGCACGGGAATGCGCCGAGAAGTCCACCGCCACCAGCACCTTGCGGTATTCTCCGGCGGGCTCGTTACGGGCGATCAGCACCGGATTCTCACAGCTTCGCACCACACGCTCGGAAGTACTGCCCAGCGCGATCTGCCCGGCGGAGTTGAAGCCCTTGGCACCGGTCACCACCAGATCATTGCGGTCCTGCACGTCCACGATGGCATCCACCGCTGAACCCTTGCGCACCTCCACGGCAAACTCGACGCCGGTTTCCTCCTTCACACGGGCGGCCAGTGCTTCCATTTCCCGGCGAGCGTGTTCGCCGAGTTCTTCCTCAAGCTGTTCGCCTCCGGAGAAGAGCTCCCGGAAGGCTCCGAAGCGGCCCAGGCCGAGCGCATGCACCAGCATGCCCTTTTTGACGCCCATGTCCCTGCCCACCAGGGCAGCGCGCCGGACGGCAATCTCGGAATGAGGTGAAAGATCCGTGGCAACGCGAATCGAACTGATTCCGGGCATTACTTTATCTCCTTGTTGATCCGGCCGGATTGGCAGGGCCCGGTTTCCATGATGGTCAGGGCCCCGCCATTAAAGTTGGGGGTATTCAAAAGGGATTGCAAGCCACGAGCCCGGTTCAGCCTTGTTTCCGATCAACATCACGCCGCATTACCCAGCCCCGCACATGGTTCACCACCGCCTCCGGACTGCGCGCCCAGCGGAAATGGTCCGCCCGATCGCCCAGTTCCTCGCTGGTAATGACCTCGCGGGTCACCTCCGCCGAAACGAACTTGTCGGAAACCGAGGCCATGGCCGCCTCCGGCGCATAACTGTCTTCCGCCATGCGCAATGAAAGCAGCCCGCCCCGGTAATCGCGGATGCCCGCTTCCAGATCCTCGTCCAGGCCTGCGGCCCGATAACGGTTCTCACGAGCCATCACCAGCCAGTCGCGCATCAGGGTGCGCGCCTCCCGGTCCCCGAACCCCACCCGGTGACCGGGGTAGTAGCCGAACAGCCTCAACAGCACGGGGATCAGCGCGCAAAGCAGGCGCACCTGTCGGCGGGTAGTGCCCTGAAAACCGCCGGGCCAGGGCGTGCTGCAGGCGGCAATGATCACGCCATCCACCCGGTGCGGAAAACGCCCGGCGGTAATGGCCGCATAGTGCCCGCCCAGGCTGTGGCCCATCAGATACAACGGCAGCCCCGGCGCCTGTTGTGACAGCCAGTCCATCACCGCCGGAATTTCCTCATCCAGGGCCTCGCGAAAACCGAAGTCCAGTTTCCGGGAAGCCCGCACCGGGCTGTCACCATGGCCCCGCTGTTCAGGCAACGCCACATTGAAGCCCGCCTCGCACAACCGGCGGGCCAGCGGCTCGTAATACCGCGCCGCCATGCCCAGGGCGCCCATAAGCACAATGTTCGCGTGCGGGTGCTCTGCCGGGTACCAGCGCAGGGGCAGTTCGTACCCCCCTGTATCAAGCCGGAACAGCGGTTGCGCACTTTCACTCATTCGTCTCTCCCCCTTCCTGCCGCGATATCGACTCGCCACTCGCGACTCGCCGCTCGCCACTCAAATAAAAGAACCAGGCCATGGACCCGGCCAGCACATTGCCCAGCGCCGCGCCGATGGCCAGCCCGGTGAAACCGCCCAGCCAGGCGCCCAGCCACAGCAGCGGAAGATAGCAGGCGAACAGCCGCAGAAAGGAAATCACCATGGCGCGCACCGGCCAGCCCAGGGCATTGGAGGCCGAGACCACCAGCATGCAGATCCCCAGAAAGGCGGTACTTGGCGGCAGCCAGCGCAACAGCCAGGCAAGACGTTCGGCCACCTCACCACTGCCCGCCAGCAGCAGGGCCAGAGGTGTGGCGGCCAGACAGAGCACCAGCCCCACGCCGGCCTGCCAGATCAGCACGCCCCGGGCGGCAATGCGCATCATCTGGCGGATCTCGGTCCAGTTGCCCGCGCCATAGCACTGGCCCAGCCAGGGCGGCAGGGCCATGGTCAGCCCCAGCACCAGTACGATGGAAAAGCCTTCCAGGCGCACCATCAGCCCCCAGGCCGCCAGGCTTTCCGGGTTGATGCGCGCCACCACCGCCGTGGCCAGCATGGCCGCCACCGGCGGCATCAGTTGGCTGACGGTGGCGGGCCCGGCAATGCCCAGAAAGGGACGCAGTGACTGACGGGCCTGCCCGGCAAGCCCGGTCCGCGACAGCCAGCCTTCGCTGACCAGCACCCGCAGCACCACCAGATTGCCCAGCGCAAAGGCGGCCAGCGTGGCCCAGGCGGCACCTTCCAGACCCAGCGCCGGCACCGGACCGAGCCCGAAGATCAGAATGGGGTCCAGCACCAGGTTCACCAGGCTGGTGCCCATCATCATGAACCCGGGAAAGCGGGTATGGCCGTGGGCGCGCAATACGCTGTAGCCGAAGTACAGTAGCGCGCCGGTCCAGGCGGCACCGAGCCAGACCCGCCAGAACGGACGAATCACCTCCAGCAGGGGCCCGTCCGCGCCCAGCAGCCGGAAGGCCGGTTCATGACCGAACCAGAGCACCAGCGCCAGCACCGCCATGAACAGGCCGCCGCCGACCATGACCAGGGTCCCCTGTCGTCGTGCCTGAAGCGCCTCGCCCGCCCCCACCGTACGGGAAATCAGCGCCGCAATGGCAATGCCCACACCCACCTGGATGCCGATGAGCAGGAAGTTCAGCGGAAAGGTCAGCGACTGGGCCGCCAGCGGTTCCGTACCCAACCGCGCGATGAAGACACTGTCCACCAGCCCAAAACCCAGAAGGGACATGATGCCCAGTGCCATGGGCCAGGTCTGGAACCAGAGCTTGCGGGTCAGTGATGCGGTGGTTTCGGTCAATCCGGTACGGCCCCTCGCGGAAACCGGGGAAGGATAGCAGACGGGGGAAAAGCGGTCGGCGGTCGGTCCCGGATCGCTGATAGCTGATAGCCGACTACTCTGAAAACTCGCGACTGCGCGGCGAAGCTTCGCCCATGCTTGTTTATCGTCCGACGGTCGGTATCCTTGCGTTTCCCGTTTGTTACACGGAAGCACTACACCGTCCATGAAGCCTGTGCGTGCCGAGATTCCGTTTTCCAGCCGCCGCCGGCAACGGGTGATCGCCGCCCTGCTGCGCGGTTCCCTGCGTGCGCTGGTCAGGCCCCTTTTCCATCCGGCGGTGCCGGTGGCCGCGCTGCGCGCGGGGCTGCGCGCGAGCAGCGCCATCACCCTGCAGGCCGGAGGTGTCACCACCAGGCGGGAGCGGGCCGCCGGGGTTCCTGTCGAGTGGCAGACTCCGAGCAGGGCCGGTGCGGAGGTAGTGCTGTACCTTCACGGCGGCGCCTACTGCGTCGGCTCCCCGGCAACCCACCGTGGCCTGACCACCCATCTGGCAAGATACTCCGGCGCGCGGGTAATGGTGCCCGACTACCGGCTGGCCCCGGAGCATCCCTTTCCCGCCGCCTGCGATGACGCACTGGCCTGCTACCAGTGGCTGCTGGACCAGGGCCATGAAAGCAGCCAGATCACGATCGCTGGCGATTCCGCTGGTGGCGGCCTGGCCCTGTCCACCGCCCTGCGCATCCGCGATGCGGACCTGCCCGCGCCAGCGCGGCTGGCGCTGCTCTCACCCTGGGTGGACCTGACCCTGACGGACCGTGACGCGGCCCGACAACCCCGCGAGCACATTCTCAGCTGGGAGACCCTGGCCCACGCAGCGGAGATCTATGCCGGGAACCGGTGCGGGGACCCGCTGGCTTCACCGCTGCTGGGTGATCTCCGGGATCTGCCCCCCACGCTGATTCTGGTGGGCACCGAGGAAATCCTGCTCGCAGAGGCGGAACGACTGGCCCGAACCCTGCAGGGGGCCGGCAACGACACGGCTCTGCATGTCTACCAGGAACTCTGGCATGTCTTTCCCGTACACGCGGGCATTCTGGATGCCGCGGACCGGGCCCTGGATTCCATTGCCCGTTTCATCGCCGGCGGGCAGATCAGCGATCTTGTCGAGTCCGGCCAGCTGCGCTCCCCGGGACCGGGGACCGCTTGAGCCCCTTGCCGCCCTGGCTCATACTATGCGCCCCCACCCTGGGGTATACTCTGTGTTTATCTGCGGCGACGGCCATCCATGACCGAGTACGTTCTGATCCTCATCAGCGCGGTGCTGGTGAACAATTTCGTACTGGTCCAGTTTCTGGGCCTGTGCCCCTTCATGGGCGTTTCCAACAAGGTGGAAACGGCGCTGGGCATGTCGCTGGCCACCACCTTCGTGCTCACGCTGTCGTCGGTGCTTGCGTACCTCACCTGGAGCTGGGTGCTGGTACCGCTGGAGCTTGAATACCTGCGCACCATTTCCTTTATTCTGGTCATCGCCGTGGCGGTGCAGTTCACGGAGATGTTCGTGCACAAGGCCAGCCCTCTGCTGTACCGGGTGCTGGGCGTGTTTCTGCCACTGATCACCTCCAACTGCGCCGTGCTGGGCGTGGCACTGCTGAATGTGCGCCAGGAAGATGCAACCTTCCTGACTTCGCTGACCTACGGCTTCGGCGCCGCCCTGGGCTTTTCCCTGGTGCTGGTACTCTTTGCCGCCATGCGTGAGCGTATCGCCATGGCGGACGTGCCCGAGCCCTTCCGGGGGCCGAGCATCGGACTGATCACCGCGGGCCTGATGTCGCTGGCCTTCATGGGATTCACGGGACTGATTCAGCCATGACCACCATACTCGTCGCCATCGCAGCCCTGCTGGGCCTGGCCGCGCTGTTCGGCGCCATCCTCGGCTACGCCTCGGAAAGGTTCCGGGTGGAAGGCGACCCGGTGGTCGAGCAGATCGATGCCATCCTGCCGCAGACCCAGTGCGGTCAGTGCGGCCACCCCGGCTGCCGCCCCTACGCCGAGGCCATCGCCCAGGGCGAGGATCACAACCACTGTCCGCCCGGCGGCGAGCAGGTCATCCGTGAACTCTCGGACCTGCTCGGCCGGGAGTTCAAGCCCCTGGACGCGGAACACGGCGAGGAAGAAGAAGTGAAGACCGTCGCCTATATCCGCGAGGACGAGTGCATCGGCTGCACCAAGTGCATCCAGGCCTGTCCGGTGGACGCCATCGTCGGCGCGGCAAAACAGATGCACACCGTCATCGAGGATGAATGCACCGGCTGCGACCTGTGCGTGGAACCCTGTCCGGTGGACTGCATCGAAATGAGGCCGGTGGAAACCACCCTGCAGACCTGGACCTGGCAGCCGCCGCCGGGTATCGGCCGCCGCCCCGAAAACCAGATACCGGTAATCAACGTCCCGTGATCAGTCCTGTCCTGTTCCGCAAGCGAAGCGGCCCGGCCCATGACTTTCCGGGGGGCATCCACCCGCCGCAGCGCAAGGCCCTGTCCAACCGGACGCCGGTGCGCCCCGGCCCGATGCCGCCGGAGCTGGTGCTGCCGCTGAACATGCACAGCGGCGTGCCCTCGCGGCCAGTGGTCGGCGAAGGCGAAGCAGTGCTTCGCGGCCAGATACTGGCCGAGGCCACGGGCCCGGTGAGCGTGCCGGTGCATGCGCCGACTTCCGGGCGGATCCGCGCCATCGGCCCGCGTGCCATCCAGCATCCGTCCGGACTGGACGCACCCTGCATCGTGCTGGAGCCGGACGGCAAGGACCGCGCCGTGGACTACGAGCCGGTGGCGGACTGGCGCCGGCGCGAGCCCGCGGAACTGGTCGAGCGCATCCGCCAGGCGGGGATCGCCGGACTGGGCGGCGCGGGCTTTCCCACCGCCGTGAAGATTCATCTGCGCGAACACCACCGGGTGGAGCAGCTGATTCTCAACGCGGTGGAGTGCGAACCCTACATCACCGCCGATGATCTGCTCATGCGCGAACGGGCCGCCGAGATCGTCGCGGGCATCCGCATCCTCGAACACCTGGTCGAGCCCGGCGAAACCCTGATCGCCATCGAGGACAACAAGCCCGAGGCCATCGCGGCCATGCGCTCGGCCACGGCGGAGATCGACATCCGCGTGGTGGTGGTCCCCACCCGTTATCCATCCGGCGGCGAAAAACAGCTGATCCAGTTGCTTACCGGCAAGGAGGTCCGCTCCGGTAGCATCCCCATCGAAGTGGGCGTGGTCTGCCAGAACGTGGGCACCGCCCGGGCCATTCATCGCGCCATTGAACACGGCGAGCCGCTGCTCTCGCGCATCACCACCCTGACCGGTCAAGCGGTGGGCCAACCGGGCAATTACGAAGTGCTGCTGGGCACACCGGTGGCGGAGCTGCTCGCCCATGGCGAGACCGACCGGGAGGCCACCACACGGCTGATCATGGGCGGGCCCATGATGGGCTTTGCCATCCACACGGCGGCCGTGCCGGTGGTCAAGACCACCAACTGCATCATCGCTGCCACCGCGGAAGAGATGCCGGAGCCGGAACCGGAACAGCCCTGCATCCGCTGCGGCGCCTGTGCCGAAGTCTGCCCGGCCCGGCTGCTGCCCCAGCAGCTGTACTGGTACGCCAGCGCCGGCGAGTACGACCGCGCGGAACAGTACGATCTGATGGACTGCATCGAGTGCGGCGCCTGCGCCTGGGTCTGCCCGAGCAACATCCCGCTGGTCCAGTACTACCGCCACGCCAAGGGCGAGCTTCGCCATCAGACCGCGGAACAGGAAAAGGCGGACCGGGCCCGGCAGCGCTTCGAGGCACGCCAGGCGCGCCTGGAAAGAGAGAAGGCGGAGAAGGAAGCGCGCCGACAGGCCCGCATG
>SLJS01000362.1 GCA_007135015.1 Alcanivorax sp.
CCGACAACCGGCCGCCGACCGCCGCGCCCCGCAGGGGCGCTACTCCCGCTCCCAGATGCGGTTGCCGTCATGCCCGCGGTCGCGGTCCCGCTCCCAGAGGCGGTCTCTTTCCGGCGGGTCCTGGAAATCGGGTACATCCTTGTCACGCCGGCGCTCGGGATAGCCGTGGCGACGGCGGTCCCGGTGTTTGCCGCGCTCGCCGTGATGGCCGCGCCGGTGCTCGCGCAACCGCCGGTATTCCTGTCGCTGCTGGCGGTTGAGCACCGCCGCAATCTCGTCGCGGGTCTCGGCGGGAGACTTGCCCGCCTCCCGGGCCTCATCGATGATCTCGCGGATTTCGCTGGCCTGTCGGCTGGACAGATCCAGTGCTTCCTTCAGGTAGTCCAGATCCTCGTGGGCTGTGGCCGGTGCCGGCGTCAACGCCAGCAGCAGGGCGGTCAGCAGGATGGATGCTCGCATGGTGTTACCTCCCGGCCGAAGCCGTGGAACCGGTTCCGTATCAGTATGCATGAAGGCGCTTTGTGCCGGCCACCGGAAGCCGGTCTTCGGCGTTTGCTCGCGATGAGCTGCAGTCAGGTAATCAGCCACAGGAAAAGCCAGAGCAGGCCGGTCCAGATCAGTATCAGTGCCAGCAGCACCATGGCGAGAACGAGCAGAGGGCGCCGGATGTAGCGGCGGATCCATCTGTCGGCATCGGCTTCGGCCTGCTGGCGGACCGGCGCGGGCAGACGCGAGACCACCACGCTGATACCCCAGGGGACGATGATCAGGTCATCGAGCACACCCAGCACGGGAACCAGAATGGGGATCAGGTCGATGGGGCTGATCAGATAGAGGAAAAGCAGTACGCCCGCGAGCTTCAGATGAAGCGGGGTGTCGCGGTGGCGCACGGCGTGGGCCACCACGACCAGTTCGCGACGAAAGCGAAGGAAGCGGGCCTTCAGCAGGGCGGTCAGTCGTTGCGCCACAGGATTTCCGGGTGGTTCTGGCGGTGATTGAGGGCGCGGGCGAGCACGAAGAACAGATCCGAAAGACGGTTCAGATACTGCAGGCTGGCCGGATTCTGCGGCTGTTCGTGATGCAGGCTCACCATGCGGCGTTCGGTGTAGCGGGCCACGGTGCGCACATGATGACACCAGGCCGCCGCCGGCGCGCCGCCCGCCAGCACGAACTCCTTCAGCGGCGGCAGTTCGTTGCTGAAGCCTTCCTGCCAGTTCTCGAGCTGTGCCACATCCGGGGCATCGAGTTTCTGCACACCGGGCAGGGCGACCTCCGCGCCCAGGTCGAAAAGTCGTTGCTGGATTTCCTCGAGCACGGCACGGACCTCCTCATCCACGCCCTGGCTGACCAGCACGCCGATGGCCGCGCCCAGTTCGTCCAGCGCGCCCATGGCTTCCATGGCCGGCGCGTCCTTGGCCAGCCGGGTGCCGTCTGCCAGGCTGCTCTCGCCCCGGTCTCCGCCCCGGGTGGTGACCCGGCTGATGCGATGCTTGTCACTCACAGTTCCACTCCCAGACTGATCATGTAATGGCGCTCGGGCAACGGCTGGCCTTGCCAGTCGGTGAGATCGCTGTTGGCAAAACCCAGATCCATGGCCTCGTTGTCCGCCAGATTGAACACCGCCAGCTCCAGCCGGACACTGCGATGGCGGAAGGTGGCGCTCAGGTCGGTCCAGTTATAGGAGGGCAGCCGTGTCATGTCATTGGCCAGATCCCGGGCCAGGTGCCGTTTCCCGTTGTAGCGGTGCGCCAGCGAGAACGTCAGGTTGTCACGGGGCTGCCAGTCCAGCTGCAGGGTCGCGGTCCGCTCCGGCACCAGCGGAATGCTGTTGCCCCGGAACTCGCCCTCGGTAAAGGTGGCCCGCTGCTCGGTAATGCTGCCACCGAACCACAGGCCTTCCTCCAGCCGGAAACGGCTGTTCAGGCTGATGCCGCGACGTCGGGTATCGTCTTCCAGGTTCTCGTTGCCTCCGGACGGACCGTCCGGCACAAAGATGATCTCGTCACGGAAGCGCCCATACCAGAGTGTCAGCGCGGAGCGCTCACCACCTTCGCCCCAGCGCATTCCGGTGGTATAGAGTTCGCCAGTCTGGGTCTCCAGGGGCTCGTCACCGCTGGCTGCCAGTTCTTCTGCGGTGGGAATGCGCGCGGTACGGCTGCCACTGGCAAACAGGGCCAGGGTTTCCACCGGACGGAAATTGACCCCCGCCTCGTAAAGGCCGAAGCGGTCCCGGCGGGCGTCTTCCTCGCGGATGCGGAGGCCCTCCTGCCGTGCGCCCAGGGTGAGGGTGGTGCGGTCGGTCACCGCGGTCAGATTATGCAGATACAGTGCCCGCCGGCTCTGGCGCAGGTCACGCTCTCCCGTGGTGGGTGCACCGGAGTCCGGTGATTCCGCCTCGCGGATGGCCAGCCTGCTGACCTGGTAGTCGGCGCCCAGCGTCCAGCTGTTGGCGATGCCGCCCGTCTCCAGGGTACCGGTGGCACGTGGATTGAGGCTGTAGCGGTCCAGCTCCCGTTCCTGGAAGGAATCCTCGGCCGCAAGAAACTGTTCCCGGGACTTGCTGCGTCGGCTGCCTTCGAGATGGAAGTCCGCCCGGTCGCCGTGGAAGACCACCCCGGGCATCAGATGCAGGCCGCGCTGTTCGGCCCAATCGTCGGGGGTGTCCGTGCCTCGGCGGTCGTTTTCGAGCTGCTCGGGGTTTCGCCCCCCGGGCAGCCCCAGTTCCTGGTCATCAGCCTGGGCGGTCAGTGACCAGGTGCGGCGGTTCTGGTGGTGGCGTACATCGGCGAAGGCATTGCGCTGGCGAACAGTATTGTTGTCCCGCCAGCCATCACTGTCGAGGGCCTGCACCGAAGCCATTGCACCGGAGCGCGCATCACTGGCCGCGCCATGGGCCCGTGCCTCCCGGGTGCGAAAACTGCCCGCCGAGAGTTCCAGATCCCCTCCGGTTCGGTACTGCTCCCGGGTGACGATATTGATCACGCCCGTGGAGGCGCCGCTGCCGTGGAGTACGGCGCCGGAGCCCGGCAGCACTTCCACGCGCTGGATGGCGGCGATGGGGATGGCGGCCAGGTCCGTGGCACTCAGGTCCAGGTCATTGAGCCGGCGGCCATTGAGGAGTATCAGGGTGTTCCGGGAGGCGGTTTCACCGAAGCCCAGCAGGTCCAGGCTGGCGCGGCTGGCATTGATCCCGAAGAATCGCCTGGCGGTCACGCCACCCAGGCTGTCGAGGGCGTCGGCCAGGTTGCGGGCGGGCAGGCGTTCGATCGCCTCGGCGTCCAGGATCAGGGTGCCCACCGGAAGGGATTCGGCCATCTGCCCGGTGCGCGAGGCCGTCACCTCCGTCCCGGCAAGTTCGGTATCGGCCTGGAGGGGCTGGCATAGCGCGCCCAGCAGCGTGATCGCGCAGCCGATACGATACAGGGGCCGGTTCATTATCCTGATTCTCCGAAGGCGGATGGCGCCGGAACAGTAAGTGGCGGCCCACGGCGGGTCAAGTTGTGCGCTCCGGGCGGTGGGGTCAGTCGGGCGCCGGCGTCTCGATGATCCGTTGCAGCGAACGGGATTCGTCCAGCGCCGAGGAGGCGGCGTCCAGCATGCCGGAGGCCTCGGCGCCGTCTCGCTTGTCCGTGGCGCACAGCGCAATGCTGACATCCACGGCGTGAAAGCCGCCGGACGTCTTGAAGGCCCGGTGGTTGAGGCCGTCGTAGAGCCGTCTGAAGCTCCCCGGCGTGCAGTGGGTCAGGTCCGGCTGCAGGGTGATCAGGCTGAACAGATCCGGCCCCGGGCGGGCCAGCACATCCATGGGGCGGACCAGCTGGCGCAGACGCCGGCTGAAGGCCAGCACCAGCTGCCGTGCCAGGGCCTTGCCCAGGCGGCGTTCCAGGTCTTCGTAGTCCTCGATGCGCAGCATCAGCAGGCAGGCCGCGCCCCCGCGGGAGGAAGCCTGGCGCAGGGCGTCGTCGAGCCTTCGGGTGGCGTACTGGCGGTTGCCAAACCCGGTGAGCGGGTCCAGCAGGGTCTGCTTCTTCAAGCGCGACAGCGCCTCCAGCAGGCGCTGGTTTTCCGCCAGGGCCTGGTTCTGGATGGTCACCAGCCGGTCCGCGGCCATGACCCGGTGCAGCAGTTGCTCATTCATCACTGATTTGGTCACGAAATCGTCCACGCCTTCGTCAAAGGCTTCGCGCAGGGCCTCGTGGCCTTCCTTTGCCGTCAGCAGGACCACATAGGTGTAGCGGTTGGCGGCCTCGTCGTGCTGGCGGACCCTGTGAGTGAGTTCCAGACCGTCCATTTCCGGCATCAGCCAGTCGGCGATCAGCACGTCCGCGGGGCGCTCATCGAGCTGGCGCAGTGCATCGTCGGCGGAGCTGGCATGGCGTACATCCTGGTAGCCGCCCTGCTTGATGGTGCGGCTGACCACGGCGGCGGAAAACTTGGCGTCATCAACGATCAGGATGCTGAGCTCGGAATTGGTCATGGAGTCTGTTCTTCTTGTTGCGCGTCACCGGTGACTATAGCCGCTTTGCCGGGGTGGAGGAACCTGTGTGACCGGCCGGTTTCGCAGGTGCCTGGCTCGGCTCCCGGCTCAGTTCTCGACCCCGGGCCTGCGGGTATGATCCGGGTGGGCGATGCGCAGCAGCAGCACGGCCAGCAGGATGGCCGGCAGGCCGAATCCGGTTGCGATGATAAAGAACCAGAACCAGCCCACCTGTTCGGCCACCACGCCGGTAAAGCCGCCGAGTACCTGTCCGGGCAGGGTCATCAGGGAGCTGAACAGTGCGTACTGGGTGGCGGTGTAGGCGGTATTGGTCAGGCTGGACAGGTAGGCGATCAATACGGAAATGGCCATTCCGCCGGTAATGTTGTCGGCCATGATGGCGATGATCAGGCCGTACATTTCCGGCCCCAGGGTGGCCAGCCAGGAAAAGGTCAGATTGGTGGCCGGGGCCATGAAGGCAGTGAAGATCAGCAATGGTGCGATACCGAAACGGGCCACCAGTACACCGCCCAGGAAGGCACCGGTGAGCGTCATGGCAAGCCCGAAGGCGCCCGTCACGGTGCCGATCTCGCCCTTGGAAAAACCCAGATCCAGATAGAAGGGCGAGGCCATCACGCCCATGAACATGTCACTGACCCGGAATGAACCGACAAAGAGCAGGATGACCAGGGCAGTGGTCCAGCCATAACGCTGGAAGAAATCGGAAAACGGGCAGATAACGGCACCGATGAACCAGGCGATGAAATCCCGCTGCCAGCCCTGGTGGGAGGTCGTGGCGAGATAGTCGGTGACGCGCTGCTCTCTGCGGTGCGTGTCCCGGGTGATGGTGACTTCCGGCTCACGCACGACCAGGGTGGTGACCAGCCCCACGGACATCAGCACGGCCATGATGCCGTAGGCCAGCGTCCAGTCCGTCAACTGGGCGATATGCAGCGCCCCCGCCATGGCGACCAGCAGTGCCACCCGGTAGCCGGCCACATAGGTGGCGGCCATGGCCGCCTGCCGGTGCCGGGCCGCCGCTTCCACCCGGTAGGCGTCAATGGCCACATCCTGGGTGGCCGAGCCAAAGGCCGCCAGCACCGCCCAGACCGCCACCAGCCAGAGCTGCTCCAGCGGGTCGGTAAAGGCCATGCCGGCCAGTGCCACCGCCACCGTGATCTGCGCGGCCAGCATCCAGCCCCGGCGCCGTCCCAGTAATCGTGACAGCACGGGCACCGGCAGACGGTCGACCACCGGCGCCCAGAGAAACTTGATGGAGTGGGCGATGCCGACCCAGCTGAGAAAGCCGATGGCCGCCAGCTCCATGCCGATATCGCGCAACCAGGCACTGAAAGTCCCGCCCACCAGCAGCAGCGGCAGGCCAGCGGAAAAGCCCAGGAACAGCATCCCGAGGACCCGCGGATGCAGGTAGACGCGAAAACCCTCGTGCTGCGCTTCAGCGGCGGCGGACATCCGGAGCCCTGATCAGTAAAACGGGTGGAAGGAGGGTACAGGAAAACCGCCTCTCGGGAGAGGCGGTTTTCGGCCGTGGGCTACGGGCCAGAGCGACCGCAGGGAGCGTACCCGCAGCCCGAGGCCCGTAGCCCGAAGCCGGAGGTTTGCTAGCGCAAACCTCCATCCACATCAATGCAGCGACCGGTGAAGTAGTCGTTCTCGAAAATGAACTGCACGGTGCGGCCGATATGGGCCTCCGGCTCGCCCAGGCGCTTGAGCGGCACCGAGCCCACCAGCCGGTCCCGGGCCTCGGGCTTCATGGCGGCAATCATGTCGGTATTGATGGTGCCGGGGGCGATGGCGCCGGTGCGGATATTGAAGCGCGCCAGCTCCCGGGCCCAGGCCTCGGCCATGGCGGCCACGCCGGCCTTGGCCGCCGAGTAGTTGGTCTGGCCGAAGCTGCCCTGGCGGGCCAGCGAGGAGATATTGACGATCACGCCCTCGTCCACGCCCAGCTCCAGCATCTTCGCTGCCGCTTCCCGGCCGCAGAGAAAGACCCCGGTCAGGTTCACATCGATCACTGCCTGCCACTCCTGCAGGCTCATCTTCTTCTGCACCTCGCCGTCCTTGAACTTCACCAGCAGCCCGTCGCGGGTGATGCCGGCGTTGTTCACCAGCCCGTGAAGGCCCCCGAGCTGCTCGGCGATATCCGCGAAGAGCTTCTCGACTTCCTCTTCCTTCGCCACGTTGCACAGGAAGGCCCGGCCCTTGCCGCCGGCCTGTTCGCACAGCTTCACGGTTTCGTTCAGATCGTCCTCGTTGAGGTCCACACAGGCTATGGAGGCGCCGCGCGCGGCCAGCGTGGTGGCAATGCCCCGGCCCAGGCCCCGGCCGGCGCCGGTTACAGTGATTACCTTGTCCCGTACATCCATGATCTTCTCCCCGACAGCGGATTCAGAATCGCGGCATTATCCCCGCATGACCCGCCGGTCGCAAATGGGCGCGGCACCGGCCCGGTCCGGTTTGCTTGAAAAGCGCCGCGGCGCACCCATATAGGCGGCACGCCCCGCAATCGGTATTGACAGAGGGGGCGTGCCCATTATGATTGGCACTCAGAAAGCGGGAGTGCTAGCACCCGAAATGCTGGAGTGCCAGCCCTCCCGGGGAATCCGGAAAGCTCACAAGGAGAAGGCAGGAAATGAAGATTCGTCCTTTGCACGACCGCGTCGTGATACGTCGCGAGGAGGAAGAGACCAAGACAGCCGGTGGCATCGTGCTGCCGGATTCCGCGGCGGAGAAGCCCCAGCGGGGCGAGGTGATCGCTGTGGGCAACGGCAAGGTGAATGACAGCGGCGATGTGCGTCCGCTGGACGTGAAGGTCGGCGACAAGGTCATCTTCGGGCAATTCGCCGGCAACACGGTCAAGGTCGACGGCGAGGAACTGCTGATCATGACCGAGAACGAGATCCTGGCCGTTATTGAAGGCTGATTCCATCACCAACCGGTTCAAGCAAAGGGAATACAGACATGGCTGCAAAAGAAATCATCTTTCGTGAAGACGCCCGGCAACAGATGCTGCGGGGCGTGAACAAACTTGCCGACGCGGTGAAGGTCACCCTGGGCCCGCGCGGGCGCAACGTGGTGCTGGAGAAGTCCTTCGGCGCGCCCACCATCACCAAGGACGGCGTGACCGTGGCCAAGGAAATCGAGCTGGAAGACAAGTTCGAGAACATGGGCGCCCAGATGGTCAAGGAAGTCGCTTCCAAGGCCAACGATGAAGCCGGCGACGGCACCACCACCGCGACAGTGCTCGCCCAGTCCATCGTTACCGAGGGCCTCAAGTCCGTGACCGCGGGCATGAACCCCATGGACCTCAAGCGTGGCATCGACAGGGCCACCACGGCCGTGGTGGAAGAGCTGGCCAAGCTGGCCACGCCGGTCAAGGACCGCCGGGCCATCGAGCAGGTCGCTTCCATTTCCGCCAACAGTGACGAGACCGTGGGCCAGATTATCGCCGACGCCATGGAGAAGGTGAGCTACCGTGACGGCAAGTTCACCACCGAAGGCGTGATCACCGTCGAGGAAGGCCGGGGCCTGGAAGACGAACTCGACGTGGTCGAAGGCATGCAGTTCGACCGCGGCTACCTCAGCCCCTACTTCATCAACAACCAGGAGCAGATGTCCGTAGAGCTGGAAAACCCCTACATCCTGCTTGTGGACAAGAAGATCTCCAACATCCGTGAGCTGCTCACCGTGCTGGAGAACGTGGCCAAGGCCAGCAAGCCGCTGCTGCTGATCGCCGAGGACATCGAGGGCGAGGCGCTGGCCACCCTGGTGGTCAACAACATGCGCGGCATCATCAAGTGCGCCGCCGTGAAGGCGCCCGGCTTCGGCGACCGCCGCAAGGCCATGCTCCAGGATATTGCCATCCTTACCGGCGGTACCGTGATCTCCGAGGAAGTGGGCCTGACCCTGGAAAACGCTTCCCTGGAGGACCTGGGCACCGCCGAGAAGATCAATATCGACAAGGAAAACACCACCATCGTTGGTGGCGCGGGCAGTAATGACGACATCAAGGCCCGGGTCGATCAGATCAAGACCGAGATGGAGCATTCCACTTCCGACTATGACCGCGAGAAGCTCCAGGAGCGGATCGCCAAGCTCGCCGGCGGTGTGGCCGTGATCAAGGTGGGTGCCGGTTCCGAAGTGGAAATGAAGGAGAAGAAGGCGCGCGTGGACGACGCACTGCACGCCACCCGGGCGGCCGTGGAAGAAGGCGTTGTGCCCGGCGGCGGTGTAGCGCTGGTGCGTGCCCTGTCGAAACTCGACAAGCTCAAGGGCGACAATGACGAGCAGACCGTGGGCATCAAGCTCGCACTGCGTGCACTGGAGGCTCCGCTGCGTCAGATCGCCTACAACGCCGGCGCGGAAGCGTCCGTGGTGGTTCAGGATGTCCGCAACGGCAAGGACAACCACGGCTTCAATGCCGCCACCGGCGAGTACGGCGACATGCTTGAGCAGGGCATCATCGACCCCGCCAAGGTTACCCGCTCCGCACTGCAGGCGGCGTCTTCCGTGGCGGCACTGATGATCACCACCGAGGCCATGGTGGCCGAGAAGCCGGAAGAAAGCTCCGGCGGCGGTGGTGGCGGCATGCCCGACATGGGCGGCATGGGTGGCATGGGCGGCATGATGTAGTCCGCCCCTGTGCGCTGCACCACAGCATCGAAAAAGCCCCGCTCCGGCGGGGCTTTTTCGTTCCGGC
>SLJS01000051.1 GCA_007135015.1 Alcanivorax sp.
CTGGACGGCTGGGAGTTCGCTGTCGAGGCCTGGATCCACGACGGCAAGATCCGTTTCCTGAATATTTCGGAATACGTAACCCTCGGTTACTCGGTATTCGTTCCGGCCACGCCGGAGCTGGAAAGCTGGCGGCCGCTGATCGAGAAGGAAATCGAGAAGCTCATCAAGACCTTTGATATCAAGTTCGGATTCATTCATCCGGAATACTTCGTAACCAGCGACGGCACCATGTACTTCGGTGAAGTGGCCTATCGTCCACCGGGTTTCAAGGTGTTCGAGCTTCTGGAACGCAGCTACGGCTTCAACGCCTACCAGGCCATGGTGCTGGCCTTTGATCCCAAGACCACCGAGGAGGAAATCGCGGAGTTCTTCCCCAGGGAAGTGGTGGATGCGAAGGGCTATGCAGGCTGCTTCGGCGTGTACCCACGCCGGCGCGTGGTCAGCCGGCTGGAGATTCCGGAGGAAACCGAGAATCACGAGTACTTTGAGTACCACGAACTGACCGAACCACAGGAAGAAATGGTGACCAAGCGCTCGGCATTCGGCACCCACTGGGGGCTGGTCTACTTCTTTGGCGACGATCCGCACCGTCTGCGGGATCTTCTCAAACACCAGGAAGATCTGGACTTCTACGTGTAGCCCGAATGAAGGCCCAGGGCCGTAATCCGGGGGAAGGGGTTCCAGAACAGCCATGGGCGGGCCATCCCCGGGGTGGCCCTCCCATGATGCCGGCGAATCCGTGCGTGGTCGTTCCATCGCCTTTGACCACACAGCATGCAGCGGGGCATATGACTTATCCAGGCCCCTCGGCAGCTACCGCCCGCCTTCGCCGACTCTACTGACCCGGTGCGGAGTCGAGTACCTGGCGTTTCGCACCCCAGCTGCTGCGCACCATCGCCATGACCCGTTCCACTGCCTCGTCAGGCACTTGCGCATCCTCCGCCTCTTCCCGGGGGTCGTAATGGAAGATATACAGGCGGGACACGAACTGCTCGAAGGGCAATGAGGATTCTCCGTACCGCTCGCCAGAACCTTCCGTGGAAACCATCACACCCTGCCCCCAGTCCTGGGTGCTGTCGTTGTTCGGATTGAAGAAATAGACCCGCACCTGCCCCTCCGGGTCCATGGTGACCCGCTCGACGGAAATCGCATGCCAGCCTACGAAGGCGCCCGAAGCGTCGGTAACGGCAATGCCGGCAGGCTGGGGGTGAATTACCGGGTTATTGCCGTTGTACAGGGGGTGGTAACAGGCATGAAAGCGGCGAATGAACCGTTCCATGTCCACCAGGGCCCCGGTGGGCACATCCACGGCAATGGCAAAACCGCGGCCTACCCACCAGCCGTGGAACTCGGGATTGATCCACCGATGGGGATCATCGTTGCGAGCCACACACATCCGGCCCATTTCCATGTAGATGGCGTCCAGATGCGGCACTGTCACCGCCGATACCGGCTCCACGTCATGATAGGACTTGAGCGCTCCCGCATCGAAAAGTGCCGCCGAGGAGAGCCGATGGCCCTCGAAGTGATTGATCACATCATTGTCCCGGGCCGCCCAGGCAACCACCTGCAGCAGATAGTCCGGGTCATTGGTGGACCACATGGACAGGGCCCTGGCGGCCTGGCAGGTGGGGTTGTCCCCCTGACCTATGCCCCGGGGCTGGCCGAGCACATTGAGCACTCCGGCAAGAAGCCGCGTACGGGGAGACGGGCGCGTGCCGGAGCCACCGCCGAGAAACGCTTCCGCCTGCGGACAGAGTTTCAGATGCACCTGCCGCCAGAGCGCCGGAGCCACCGGCCCATGGTATAGCACGCCCCGCTCGAGCAGTTCCGCCAGGCCGTACACCGCCTGGGCCGTTTCCGGCCAGACAGCCTGGCGAATCAGTTCGTGGACCAGCTCCGTGTAGCAGGACAGCGCTTCGGCTCCCGTACTGCTGAGTCCCAGGGTCGCGGGCACCAGGTCGCTGGCGTATTCAAGCGCATGGCGCAGAAACACGGGATGATAGGGCGAGACCAGGCCCGTGTCGTGCATGGACCGGCTGAAGCCCAGGGCCTCGTTGCGCAATGCCTGTTCGTCCATGCCGGAAAGGCGCTCCCGGTACGGCTCCACACCCGGGTCCTCCTGGCAGCCTCGTGTGGGCCCGTACAGCGCGCTGATCAGCCGCTCCGCGCCACGCGCATTCACCGCCGGCACCTCATGTTCGCCGCTGTGCAGATAGACGGCGACGTTGGTGATCATCTCCGTGACGTCGCTCACATCTATGGGGCGCTGCGCAAGCATCCGCCAGATTTCGTTGATAAGCTCCTCGAGCACCTCCCCCAGGCCCACCATAGTGGCCACGAAACGCTGGTGCCGTTGCACCAGCTCCGCAGCACGTCCAGGCCGGAGACGCTCTGACTCGTGAAGCCGACCGCCAAAGACCAGCCTCAGATTCAGCGCCAGTACCCGGGCAAGAAACTGCCGGGCCTCCTCCGGGGAAAGTTCCCCGGACTCGATTTCGCGATTCATGATTGCCGCGAACCGCAACTCACTGAGACACTCGAGAATCAGTGTGCCATCGCTGCTGAGCTTCAGGGTGGTGGCCGCCATTGCCGACTGCAGCGATCCCGGTTGCTCCCAGTCACTGCCGAGAAAGATCCCGGCCGCTTCCAGGTCGCCGATACGCGAATACAGGGCCTCGACCCCGCCCGGCACGGCAAGGAGGCGGCGGGCGATCTCGAGCACCTCGGTGCTGTGGGTGAACTTGGCGAAGGAACTCGTCTGCGCGAGACGCCGACAGGCATTGTCGAAGCGTCCAAGCAGGCGCTCCAGCAACGCTTGCTGCTCGTCGGCACTTTCGTTGGGCATCGTTGCTCCGTTCTTCGGGGCCGGGCCCGGCGCTGAATATCAGCCGGCGAGCATGAAATCTGTCCTGTCCGCCGGGCACCAAGACCCTGTTCCCTGCATACTGCCGCCCGGAGCGCGCCTTGTCCAATGATCCCGGCCCTTCCCGACCCGCCTGTCGACTTCCAGGCTTGCAGGATTCCCTTGATGAACGCGCGGACTCCATGCCTGCATTGCCCTGACCCTGTGGCACAGCGGCCTGGTATTGTCTAAAGTGAATGTCAATGTCCGGAAACAGGCGACCAGCGATGCCGGAGCAAGACAGGGTCATAGCGTTCTACGACGAACGGGTGCTTGCACATCGTCCCGACCCCGATGCGCCTTTTCTTCCGGGACGCATGGACAAGCGCGTGCGCGAACTGCTGGCGGGACTGGCCGTACCCTGGAAATATCCGGAACATCCGGGGCGCCTGACAGCAATCATGGAAATGCTCGCCAGCGAACCTGTTTCCGGGCTCCGCATTGAAAGCGGTAAAGCGGCCACGCGCGAACAGCTCGGCCGTGTGCATACCACCTCCTATCTGGACGACATTTTCGCCCTGCGCGGCACGAACTCCTGGCTTGATGTGGACACCACCGCGGTTTCCGAAGGCAGTGTGGAAGCTGCCGAAGTAGCCGCCGGCACGGCCATAACCGCAGTCGAGGCGGTCGTGCACCAGCGGTGCGAAAGCAGTTTCGCGTTGATACGCCCGCCCGGGCACCATGCGGAACCGGCCCGCGCCCGAGGGTTCTGTCTTTTCAACAACGTGGCAGTGGCGGCCGCTCACGCCCAGGCCGTTCTCGGCTGCAACCGTGTGATGATCCTGGACTGGGATGCCCACCATGGCAACGGCACGCAGGACATCTTCTGGAGCGACCCGGATGTGCTTTTCTGTGATATCCACCGGGCTTCTCCCTTCTACCCGGGCTCCGGTCGCCTCGAGGATACAGGCGCCGGCCGAGGCGAGGGTACTACTGTGAATATCCCTGTACCGGCCGGAACCGGCGATATCGCCTATCTCAAGGCCCTGCGGGAGATCGTTGAGCCCGCCGCGGAATGGTTCAAACCCGACCTGATCCTGGTATCCGCCGGCTTTGATGCGCACTGGTACGATCTTGCACTGAATGTCTCCCATGAAGGATTCGCGGCAATGACCGGCTTTCTTCAGCGTCTGGCACGCAGACACTGCGACGCCCGCCTGGCTTTCGTTCTCGAAGGTGGCTATAACCTTTCGTCCCTGTCGCAGGGTGTGCATTCGGTACTGAGGGTGCTGGCCGGAGAGGTGCCGCCGGAACCGGGGGTTTGCGGTGTAAAGGAGGTGGAGGAAGCGGTTGCTTTCCATCGTGACGCATTCATGCCGCCCGAAGAAGATTCCTGAACCCGTCATCCCGGGCCACTGAAACCAGGACCACTCGAGCGCAGCGCCAGCGTGGAGAGGGGCAGGGCGTTCACCCTGCCCCCTAATGAAGCTTATTCGCCGTAGGCGATTGTGCAGAACTGGCCGTACAGGCCCAGCACGGTTGTGCTCTGATGATCGACAGTGGTTACCCGGGAAATGTCGCCATCGGCCTTGGCCGCTTCAATGGATGCGTTGCCCATGGCAAAAAGACCGAGAATGTTGTTCGCGCAGGAACGGCCCTGTTTGGCCGTTTCCGTACCTTCCCCGAAGTTCACTGGCCCCTGTACGCTGGTGAACAGAAGGCCCGGCGTCGGCGTGGCCACCGTGGCACAGCCGCTCAGCCAGAGGGCGGTTGCAAGTACTACAGCAAGTTGAACGAGTTTCATGATGCACTCCTTTTCCGTTGATTGTTCTTCTGCTACTGTCCCCCGGACAGTAACCCTCGGGACTCGTCCCGAGGGGAAATTACCCTACAGAACAGCTCGGAGCAACACCCTGCCGGGCGCGGTAGCGCCGGGAGGGCGGAAGGAAGAGCGCAAGACAAATGCGCAAGAGCGTCACGCCGCCTTGGCCACCTCCATCACTCCGTGGCACAGAAACCATGTCCGTCTACACGCCCGTCACCCATCAACAGCTCCAGCAGTTTCTCGAACGCTATGACGTCGGGCGGCTTCTTGAGCATGCCGGCATCCGCGCCGGGGTCGAGAACACCAACTATTTCGTGACCACGGAGGGCGGAGAATGGGTGCTGACGCTGTTCGAAACATTACGGGCCGAGGAGCTACCCTGGTTTCTCAAGCTCATGGACCATCTGGCCCGAGAGGGCCTGCCCGTGCCGGCGCCACGAGCGGACCGGGAGGGCAATCTTCTGCAGCGGCTCAATGACCGCCCTGCCGCCCTGGTACAACGACTGCGCGGCCAAAGCCCGGACACACCTTCCGGGTCGCAGTGTGAGACTATCGGAGAAATGCTTGGGCGGCTCCACCTCGCCGCACAGGATTATCCCGGCGGGCATCAGCCAAACCCGCGGGGGCTCGCCTGGCAACAGGCCGCCGCCAAACGACTTTACCCGGTACTTGAACCGGCCCATTCACGTCTTCTTGACGAAGAACTCGCGCTTCGCCGCCAGCTGCGAACCGATTCGCTTGCCCAGGGCATCATTCACGGAGATCTCTTCGTTGATAACGCGCTTTTCAAAGACAATCGTCTCACCGGAGTCATTGACTTCTATTACGCCTGCCACGAGGCACTGCTCTACGACCTGGCGGTAGCCGTCAATGACTGGTGCACGGATATGTCCGGCGAAGTAGATCCGGGGCTGCAAGCGGCCATCTTTCGCGGCTACCGGCGCCACCGCGAACCCGAGCCCGGAGAAGCGGCCTGCTGGAATTCAATGCTGCGGGCGGCCGCCCTGCGATTCTGGCTTTCACGCCTGCACGACCATCACTTCCGACAGCGCAGCGAGATCGGCCCGGTCAAGGACCCCGAAGCCTTCCGGCGAATCCTGCTGCGCCGCCGCGAAAATCCCTGCCGGCTGCCCGACGCGAATTAGCCGTTCCCGTAACGGTCCGCCAGCTGCTGGAAGCGCTCCAGGAGAATCCTGCGCTCATGGCGCACCAGCGTGACCAGCTCGTGATTGTTCCAGAACAGAGTGCGCACAAGAATCATGTCCCGATAAAGCAGAATGTTGCGCCGGTAGTGAAGCGCGGCAAAGCCGGTAGGCGGCAGCGCGGCCAGATACGCCAGGCTCCAGCCCAGACTCAGATCCGTATAGCGCCATAACCAGAAACCGAAGGTGGCGTAGGTCACCGTAAAAGCAACCACACCGAGTCCGAAGTAGGCAAAGGTGCGTACGGCCTGGTCGCGGCTCAGCCGGGCCGTAAACTTCGCGAACAGATAGGGCACCGCGTTGTGAATCAGCCCGAACAGTGCAACCGGTGCCATCAGTACCGCATAAAGCGTCATCCTGGAGCGAATCAGCCGCTCCCTCGTCGCACGCTTGCTCAACGAGTGGGCCAGGTCGTGGCGAAACTCGGTCTGGCGAAGGTGGTCCTTGTACCGTTCCAGCTGATTGCGCAACGACTCCACGGTCTGTGGCTCCACTTCCGACGCCCTGGACAGGGTCCTGCTTATATGCTGACGGCTGTAGACCCTGGCCACGAAGGCCCGGGTCTCTGCGGGAGAGCTTCTCCGGTACCAGGCCACAAGTGCCCACAGCCAGCGCTTGTATGCCGGTTGTGGCCGTTTTTCCTCTTCACCGGAGTCCAGCCTGAGCCGGTCACCGAGATCCTCGCCAAAGACCTCGGCAAGTTCCGAAGCCAGCTCGCCGAGCTGCACATCCTCCACGTGGGCTACCTGGCGGCTGAGCGTCTCCCGGATATCCGCGGTCAGCTTCTCCACGGCCCGTTCCGGGTCCTGCCGGTAAAGCGGCTCGTAATCCGCCACCCGAATCGGGTCTGCGAAACACAGCATTACCGCACTCATGAAAAGCTCACGGTTCTCAAAGTTCAGCCCCACGGGCACGATCTTCAGGCCAAGCTTCCAGTCATTGCGCTCCTCGGCGCCGAACGCCATGCGCGCGGCGCCCTTGCGGATTTCACCCAGCCGCCCGTAGGGCGAATTTCTTCCTTCCGGGAAAATGCCCACGCACCCGCCGCGCTCGAACAGCTCGTAAACCTTTTCGAAGACCTCAACGTTCCGCCCGGCATGATCGGTCTCCTCACCGGCACGGTAGAGAGGAATGGCTCCCAGACGCAGGAGCAGACCGGCCAGAAGCGGATGACGAAAAAGTCCGCTGCGGGCGAGATAGTGAATGATTCTGGGAAGCCTGGTGGCAAGCAGGAAGGTATCCAGGATCGAGCTGGGGTGATTGGCCGCCAGCATGACCGGCCCTTCCGACGGCACCTTCTCGGCCCCGGAAGCGCGAGCCTCGACAAAATACAGATGGTTGGCAAGACGGATGAACCGGACGACTACGTAGTACAGCTTCATGTATGCACCAACGATGGTTCAAGGCTGTCCACACGGTAATCAATTCTCCGCACGGGGTCGACTCAGAAGGCATGAGCCATCGCCACCAGGGCAATCCAGCGACGATAACCGGCACCATAACTTCCCTGTGCATCAAGGTACTGCCACTGCACTTCCAGCGACGTGGCGCTGCCGAGGGCGTGATTCACTCCCAGTGTATACTGCCTGGCCGAGTCACTCAGACGGTAGGCCAGTTGTTCCTCCCCGGCATCCGCGAAGGCATCGTCGGCCAGCCAGGCCCGGGAAGCCGCCTTGCGATCCGGGTTATCGCCCCCGACCGTAACCAGGGCGCCCTGCCGGCGCGATACCCCACCGTACACTACCAGCGACGAGACCGGCTCCCATTCCAGCTCCACACCCAGTGTGCGGAATTCGTGGTCAAAAACCGTGTTGTCCGCCCGCCGCCACGCATACCGGCCGTTGAGGCGGCCCGTGATTCGTGTGGTCAGCGGCTGCCGCCATGAAGCCCCGACCCGGTGGATGGAGCCGTCACGCAACTCACTGCGGGATTCGCGGTGCTCCCAGGAGGTCCAGCCCGACAGGGTGGGGGTATGGAAGCCACCGGCAGGGCGGTAGTTGATTCGCAACAGCGCCTCGGGCGCCACATGGGAGAGCCTGTCGTAGTCCCGGTAACTCCTGGCGCGCAGTGAGCCTTCCAGCTCCATGGAAAGGAACAGCCCCGCGGTATACAAGCGGTTGACGCTGAATACCGCCTCGGCGAACGTGTCGCTCCGCCGGTCCCCGGATGCACTCGCATTGGCCACATTGCTGTCGTAACCCAGGGCCAGTTCCCCGCGGAACAACAGGGGCTGTTCATAAGCGGCCACGGAGCCGACCATCAGACAGCCGGCCATCAGCCCCGCCGCTCGTCGCCCGACCCGCCGAAGTGTCACCATGGCCCCGCTCCCTGCAGCTCCTGTCTGATTGTTATGCCCTGCTCCCGGGTTGTAAACCTTCGGAGCAATGCTATCTTGGGATCTGCGTTGCTGGTTGTCCGGGTTGCGAGGGCGGATCATGGACGAAACACGACGGCGCTTTCTGGTGCACGCACTGTCAACCGGACTGCTGGTCGGTGGCGCGGGCTGGAGCCGGCTCGCGCTGGCCGATCTCTTCGGTCGCGTTCCGGCGCCCCTTCCCGAAGGAAAGTCCATCTTCAGGCTGGTCGGCGAGGCCACCGTCAACGGCCGCAGCGCGACCATGGATACGCTGATCGGGCCGGAGGACCGGATCCGCACCGGCGATCAGAGCGAGCTTGTTGCGGTGGTTGGCGAGGACGCGTTCATCCTCCGCGAGAATTCGGAAGTCGAACTTTCCCTTTCCGACTACGCCCGGCAGGGCCTGCGTCTTCTGACCGGGGCCATGCTCAATGTATTCGGCGAGCGGGAAGCGAACCGGAAACTGGAGGTACGCACGCCCACCGCCTTCACCGGCATCCGAGGTACCGGGCTCTATACCGAGGCCCGGGCGGAGCGCAGTTACGTATGCAACTGCTACGGGGAGGTGGAGCTTGCGGCAACGGCACAGCCCGGCGAGCGCGAGCGCATTGTCTCACGCCACCATGATGACCCCCGCTGGGTGCTTGCCGAGCCGGAGGACGGCCGGCATATCCTGCCCGCGCCCTTTATCAACCACAGCGACATGGAACTGGTGCTGCTGGAGGCGCTGGTGGGCCGAAGCGTCCCCTTCGGCGCTCCAGGCAGGGCCTATCCCCGACGGCGGCGGGGATATTAGCAATATCCGGGCTAGCCCGGATATTGCACCAAATGCCCTGTACTTCGCGCCGCGGATGGTCGTCGTCAGGCGTGCTCGCGACTGAAACCGTAGCAGGGACTACGGTTGAAGGAGCACGTGCGCCTGACGGCGGCCAGACCAAGCGAAGTGCATGGCAAACGTAA